>CAYFSY010000013.1:0-13910 GCA_964345905.1 uncultured Paludibacteraceae bacterium
CTCCATAGAGAACACACCATCTACGATGATAAGCTTTATCTTGTCTGGATTGCAGGCTTTAAGCCTATTTTCGAGCGACTCCATATCATTGTGCTTAAACTTCATAGTATTCGAAAAGCTCAAGCGAATTCCCTCCACTATCGAGGCGTGGTTGAGCTCGTCCCAAAGGATATAGTCGTCTTTGCCAGTAAGCGCTGGTATCACTCCAAGGTTTACCTGAAAGCCAGTGGAAAATATTATAGCCTCATCTTTGCCCACAAATTTTGCCAAACGCTTTTCGAGCTGCTCGTGGATTTCGAGTGTGCCGTTTAGGAAGCGGCTCCCAGCCATGCCTGTACCAAATTTTTTGGTCATCGCTATGGCTGCCTCTTTTATCTTGGGGTGGTTTGTAAGCCCCAGATAAGAGTTTGAACCAAACATCAGAACTTTTTTACCGTTTATCATCACTTCGGTGTCTTGCTCGCTTGAGATTGCTCTGAAGTATGGATAAATTCCCGCTGCCTTAGCCTCCTGCGGGTCGGTATAGTTCGAGAGTTTCTTTTGTAATAATCTCATAATCTATTACTTTTATTATAATAAAAACCGCACATATGTAAAATGCGGTTGCAAAGGTACTAATTTTTTATGGAATGTTACACAATTGCTAAATTTCTTTTTTATTTGTAAAGAACAATTTAACTGTCCATTCATTAATTCTCAACAAAAATCGCTATCTTTGCACCCGTTTTCGCAAACCGTCATTTTTACGACATAAAAAAACAGTTTTAATTGAATGGGAAAATTTTCAAAAGCATTTTGGGTAGCAAACACCGTAGAGCTACTTGAAAGACTGGCATACTATGCCGTTTTTATTGTAATAACTCTTTATCTATCAAATGTCTGGGGATTCTCTGACATACAGGCAGGCATCATTGCGGGACTATTCTCGGCGTCACTGTACCTGCTACCAACCTTTAGCGGTGCTATTGCCGATAAAATAGGATTCAGAAGTGGAATTATACTTGCATTCAGCTTGCTTACAATCGGTTACGCTGGACTTGGCATCTTGCCTACAATGCTACAGAGTGCAGAATTGGTAAAGTACGATATGGTTACGCAGTTTACTGGACTTACCGAAAGCGCCTACCAATGGTCTATCATACCAGTTCTGATTTTTATCGTGATAGGTGGATCGTTTATCAAAGCTATTATTTCGGGAACTGTTGCTCGCGAAACTACCACCGAGAATAGAGCAAAAGGTTACTCTATTTTCTACATGATGGTAAACATCGGTGCATTTACGGGCAAAACCGTAGTTGACCCGCTCAGACAAAGCATGGGCGACCAAGGTTTGGTCTATCTGAACTTTTTTTCTGCCTCAATGACTCTGCTGGCTCTTATCCTGGTGTTCTTTTTCTACAAATCATCGCACACCGAAGGACAAGGCAAGTCTGCCTCAGAATTGCTAAGTTCGCTACTGAAGGTGTTTAGCAACGGAAGACTGATGGCTCTGATACTCATCGTCAGCGGCTTTTGGATGATTCAGGGGCAGATGTACTCTACCATGCCTAAGTATGTAATCCGCCTTATCGGCGACGAAGCCACACCCGGCTGGTACGCCAACGTAAACCCGCTGATTGTGTTTGTTAGTGTAAACTTTATCACTTCGCTGATGAAAAAGCGCAGAGCGCTCACCTCGATGATGATAGGTATGTTTATCATTCCGCTTTCGGCTCTGATAATGTCGTTTGGCAACCAAATCAGTAGCGAAACGGTTTTGGGAATGCACCCTGTAGCGTTTATGATGATTGTGGGTATTGCGTTTCAGGCTATTGCCGAGTGCTTTATCTCGCCAAGATATTTGGAATACTTCTCGCTGCAAGCACCGAAAGGCGAGGAAGGCTTGTATTTGGGCTTCAGCAACTTGAACTCGTTTTTCTCGTACCTCTTTGCCTTTGGTATCTCGGGCTTCTTGCTCGAAAAGTACTGCCCAGACCCAAAGCTCTTTACCAACGAGGCTGGTGTGCTCGACACCGTAGCATACAGTGCTGCCACAGCCCACGCACACTATATCTGGTATGTGTTTGTGGGAATTGGTGCCACCGCCGCAATAGCTCTGCTTATCTATGCTAAAGTAACAAAACGTATGGACGAGAAAAAAGCCGCTGAAAGCAACGGCTAATTGTCTAATACTTGAAAAATATTTTTATTGTGAAAAGGAATAACGGTTTTAGGAATAACGGTTCGAAGTTTTCCTATTGCACCTAAAAAATAAGCTTCACTTATCTCGCAAGCAGTCAAATCAAATCCTAATTTATAGCAAGCAATTGCAATGGTTCCACTGCCTAAATGGGTGTCTAAAATTTTATCGCCTTTCTTGGCATACATTTTTAGCAACCATTCATAAAGCTCTAATGGCTTTTGGGTCGGGTGAATTTTATTTCTGTTTTTTCTTACGTCAAATCTGAAAATTTTTGAAGGTTTGTCTATCGACGACCAAGCCATTTCAGCCATAGAAAAATTGTTTAATTTTTCGGGTTGATTTTTATCCCAAATAATAAAACCTTTATTGTATTCGCTTCTCAACCATAGTTGTCCGAAATAGTTGCCTCCCCAAATAATCTGATTTTTTGACACACGAAACAATTCTTCAAAATACTCGTCATCCGGTTTTACGTCCCACTGGCTATATTCTTGCATGTTAAATTTGTGGTCTCCGCCTCTTTTTGTTTTGTTTAACACTCCGTAAGGTGGATCCACAATGGCTAAATCAAAATATTTGTTTGGATACCTTGCCATTAAATCCATGTTGTCTTCTCTCGTTATTGTAATCATAGCAAGTTAGTTTGTTGTTGCAAATTTAGAAATGGTTAAATCCGAAATCTTTTTACTTATGTCTTTCCCTAAATTGTTGATTATAATACTGTCAAATTCCTCATAATCAATTTCTCTCACATCATTGTCAATACAATTATATAAGTATTCAGAAAAGGTGTTTGCACGAATTATTACAATGGGGCTTGTGCGAATGTCTTGGAGAACAGCGGGAACATATCTGGGCGTAACAACAATTGTATAAGCACCACCAATTTTTTCTCGGTGTCCTTCTAATCTGCCTGCATTAATTCCCGAAAGTTTATTTTTAGTGGATTTAGCGTCAACGGCAAATTTTTTCTTTTTAGGGATATACAAACACTCTAAATCTGTGTTCCCGGCTCCACCAATTTTCTCAACTTCTAAGTTGTAGAACATATTAAATCCATCAGCAAGAGCATCTTCAAACAGATATGCTTCTACTCCTTCGTTATTGTTGGCATACTGTTCTATCAGCTTAGGAAGGTTAAGTAATTCACACTTAAATCCATCTGTGTCTTCACCAAGTTCTGCTAAAAGTACTCTTGGATAAAAACTATAAATTTCCTTTATAACATCTATTTTTAAGCGTTCAGAATCGTTTAGTAATAAAGGCTTTTCTAAAAAAGAGTATTCGTTTTCTAATAGTAGCACAAAACTCTTTAATTGGTCAGGAATTGAAACCTCATTTTTTTGTTATTTTTCTGAAAGTATTTGTGTTTCCATGTTGTAATTTAGTAATAATAGCACCATCTTTCTTATTCAAAACACCCGCACTTTCAAACAAATTTGAAACATAATAATCCCACTCGTAAGCAGCATTTACGTAGGCATGTCTGTCTTCTTGAAATTTGAGAGCGATTTTTTCGTCAGAAAGGCTTCTCATTGTTAATAACTCGTCAACCAATTTCTCATACGTTATGTTGTTTATTTCTTTTACAAACACTATGGAGTAAGCCACTTCAAATGCGAAAAGTTTGTAGGAAAGTCTTTGTTCCGACAGTAATTTATAAATCAAGCGAAACGGATAAAGTTGAAAGTCTTTGTCTGTGCTGCTATGTGGATGTTGATATTGCACAGCCCATAGCATTGCAAGGAATATCTTAGCTATTTTTTCATCATCGCCGATGTACTTCAAAAATAAGTTGCCCAGCGGACTGAACAAAAAACGGTCTTTTCCCTCAATTTTAGCCTGATAGCCAAACATGTAAAAAGAAAGCTGATTGATTTTGTGATTAATTGCATCAAGCGGCATGTCCGGATTTCTTTCATTGTAGAGACCCAATTCTCGAAGTTTCAAATTCAAACGCGCCTTTTCATCCGTAGAAATCTCGGTTTTAGTATAGGATTTTAAAAATTCAGCAACAACACAAAGTTTATGAAAGTCTCTTGTGTGGCGATACAATATCCATTTTTTACTATCTACTCTTAAAGTCATAAGGCTATTTGTTTATTTGGGCAACGATTTTTTTTATTAATAAAGGTGGAATACACTCACCAATGCACTTTCTGATTAGCAGTTCGGGAGTATCATCAGGGATGTTCCAATCCTGCGGTAAGGATGAAAGCAACATTAATTCCAATGGAGTTAAAACCCTTGCGTCAGAATACGTTCCATCTTCTAACTTTCTACCTGGATGAACATTTAATTGTGAACTAATTGCGTCATTTCGCATTGTAATAGTCGGAGCGGGTTCGTTCCAATTTATACGTCTGTATGTGGTGTTATAGCTTTTAATTATTTCACCGTTTGACTTTATAGGAAAATATTTTTCGTTTTCAAAAGCTGATTTTCCCGTGGGTGTGTGTTTCATCCACTTTATGTGTTTATCTAAATGTTTGCGGGCAAAATGCCATTTGATATTTGACGTTTCGCCGGCTTCAATACTTGGTAAAAAGCCTATTTTTTCTTCAACAGTTATTTGTTTTTTATTTTTTTTAGGTTCGCCCCATCTTTTCCCCTTTTTATACAATTTTATAATAGCTCTCGCTCTTCTTTGGGCAACACCATAATCAGCTGTATCATAAACATTAGCTTCAATGTTGTACTTTTCGCCAAACTCTCTTTCTAAAATGTCAGTTACTTTCAGAAGTTCTTTCTTGTAGGGTAAAACCAATTTTAGGAAAGTTGGAACATTTTCAATCAAAACAAAGTCGGGAGATTTGATTTTCATAAAATTGATAACAGGAAAAATAAGAAAATTTCTATCGTCGGTGAGCATTTGTTTTGTGTTCCTATTTTTTCCGGCTACACTCATCCCTTGACAAGGAGGCGAAGCAATCAAAAAATCTAATTTTTCAGGTGTGTTGGTTACTAATTTTTTGAAAACATTTTCATCTAAAATATCCCCTGTAATCATTAAAGAGTCAGGATATAGTGCTTTATATAAATCCGCTCTTTCTTGAATCAATTCGTTAGCAGCCACAACATTTATTCCTACTTCATCAAAGTAAGTTTCCGCAATGCCTGCACTTGAAAATAATGATTCGCTAATCATATCTAAATGTTTTTTTATTACCGCAATAAAGATTTATGTTTATTCAAAATATCATGTTTAATATTCGCAAAGATACAAAAAAAAAAGGAATTGAGTTTTTATCTTTCTTTTTTTACATTTTACTAAAACTGTACTTGCTATAATTTTATTAAAAATTGGAGTAGAAAGAACTACTACTCCAATTGTCTTTATTAAATATTTGAACTTTACAAAATCAAAGCATACTATCCACTGTGGCTACGCCGAGGGTTTTCTCCTCTAAGACGTCCAGTAGCACCTCGACGGTCTCCAGCGAGGTAAACATCGCCACGTTGTTGTCCACTGCACAGCGGCGGATTTGGAAGCCGTCCTCTGTGGTGCGGTTTTTGTTGATGTCGATAGTGTTTATCACGTAGCTGACGTGTCCCTGCCTGATGGAATCGAATATCGCTGTCGAGCCCTCCGAGATTTTCTGGCGAACGCGTGTGCGGATGCCGTGTTCACGCAGGTAGGTAGCCGTGCCTTTGGTTGCCTCGATGTTGAAGCCCATGTTGTAGAACCGCTTGACGAGTGGCAGCGCTCTGGCTTTGTCGCAATCGGCGATGGTAACGAGGATTGTGCCGTAGTTTGCCACCTCCATTCCCGACGACCTCAGAGCCTTATACAAAGCACGCGTCAAAGACTTGTCGTAGCCGATAGCCTCGCCTGTGGACTTCATCTCTGGCGAGAGGTAGGCGTCCATGCCGCGTATTTTGCTGAAAGAGAAGGCAGGTGCCTTGACGAACCAACTCTTTTTGTCGGGGTGGTAAACATTGGTGTAGCCCTGCTCCTCGAGCGACTGACCAATCTGAACTCGCGTGCCAATATCTGCCAACGGCACACCTGTAGCCTTGCTTATAAACGGCACTGTGCGGCTCGAACGCGGATTTGCCTCGATTACATAAACATCATCTTTGTCGTCGGCAATGAATTGGATATTGAAAAGTCCCACAATACCGATTTCCAAACCGAGCTTTACCGAATAGTCGATAATTTTGTCTTTTACGCTCTGCGAAACCGAGAATGTAGGATATACCGAGATGCTATCGCCAGAGTGGATTCCCGTGCGCTCTACGTGTTCGATGATGCCGGGAATAAAGACCCTCTCGCCGTCGCAGACCGCATCCACCTCAAGCTCCTTGCCAAAGACATATTTATCCACCAACACAGGATGATTGACGTTTATCTCCACCGCTGTCTGTAGGTACTTCCTCAGGCTCTCCTCGTTGTTTACAATCTGCATGGCGCGTCCACCAAGCACAAAGCTCGGACGGACAAGCACAGGATAGCCAATCTCTTTGGCTACGCGGCAACCGTCCGTAATGTTGGTTACTGCATGACCCTTTGGCTGCGGGATACCGAGTTTGTTCATCACCTTCTCGAAGCTGTCGCGGTTCTCTGCCTTATCAATCGCCTCAACGCCTGTGCCGATAATCTTTACACCAAGCTCCTGCAGCGGTTCAGCCAAGTTGATAGCCGTCTGTCCGCCGAGGGTAACTATCACACCGTCTGGCTGCTCCATCTCGATGATGTTCATGACATCCTCCACCGTCAGCGGCTCGAAGTAGAGCTTGTCTGATGTGGTGTAGTCGGTAGAGACCGTCTCGGGGTTGTTGTTTATGATAATAGCCTGATAGCCTGCCTTCTGGATAGTCCAGATGGCGTGAACCGTAGAGTAGTCGAACTCTATTCCCTGACCGATACGGATAGGTCCAGAGCCGAGCACAATTATCTTTTTATCGGTAGAAATCACAGATTCGTTCTCGTCCTCGTAGGTCGAGTAGAAGTATGGCACATACGCCGAAAACTCGCTGGCACAAGAGTCTATCATCTTATAGACTGGGAAAATGTTGTGTTCCTTGCGTAGCTTGAAAATATCCATTTGCGAAAGCTCCCGCTCCGCATTGCTCCAAGAGAGTGCGATGTATTTGTCGCTTACTCCCATCTTTTTGGCACAGCGCAGCGTATCCAAATCCATCGGGTTAGCCTTCAGCACCTGCTCAAACTCCACTATATTCTTTATTTTTTCTAAAAAGAACATATCAATTTTTGTAGAGTTATAGACCATTCCGAGGTCAATCTTTTGGCGGATAAGCTCGGCTATGGCATAGATACGGTCGTCTGTAGGCTTTTTTATGTACTCTAAAAGGTATTCGGTGGATTTGCCGTCGAACTTTTTATTCCAAATGTGGCAGACGCCTGTCTCTAAGCCGCGAATGGCTTTCAGCAGGCTCTCCTCCATTGTTCTGCCGATAGCCATAACCTCGCCTGTGGCTTTCATCTGCGTGCCAAGCTGGTTCGAGGCTTCGGTAAACTTATCGAACGGGAATCGTGCTATTTTTGTAACCACGTAGTCCAGAGCTGGCTCGAAGCTGGCTGGCGTGTTGGCTATCTGTATCTCGTCGAGCGTGAGTCCTACAGCGATTTTGGCGCTGACTCTGGCTATCGGGTAGCCGCTGGCTTTCGATGCCAAGGCAGAGCTTCTGCTGACGCGTGGATTTACCTCGATAAGGTAGTAGTTGAAGCTGAGCGGGTCGAGTGCAAACTGCACGTTGCAGCCACCCTCTATCTTTAGTTCGCGAATGATTTTCAGAGCCGAGTCGCGTAGTAGCTGGTACTCCTTGTTGGTCAGCGTCTGAGACGGACACACCACCATAGAGTCGCCTGTGTGCACACCTACCGGGTCGATGTTTTCCATGTTGCAGATGGCGATAGCGGTGTCGTTTTTGTCACGCATCACCTCGTACTCTATCTCCTTGAAGCCTTTGATAGACTTCTCTACCAGCACCTGATGAACAGGCGATAGAGCTAAGGCTTGCCTCATCACCTCGCGGAACTCCACCTCGTTGTCGGCAAAGCCGCCGCCGGTGCCGCCAAGCGTAAACGCTGGACGAAGTATCACAGGGTAGCCTATCTCTTTGGCAGCACGCAGACCCTCGTCCATACTGCTTGCAATGAGAGACGGCAGAACAGGCTCGCCAATCCTCTCGCACAGCTCTTTGAATAGCTCTCTGTCCTCCGCCTGCTCGATGCTCTCGAAAGAGGTGCCGAGTATCTCTACATCGCACTCCTCGAGGATGCCTTTTTTAGCCAACTGCACGGCGAGGTTCAGAGCGGTCTGTCCGCCAAGTCCCGGCACTATGGCATCCGGACGCTCGTAACGAATGATTTTCGCCACGTACTCGAGCGTCAGCGGCTCCATATAGACCTTGTCGGCAATGTGGGTGTCGGTCATAATAGTGGCGGGGTTTGAGTTTACCAAGATAACCTCGTAACCCTCCTCTTTCAGTGCGAGGCAGGCTTGAGTACCCGAATAGTCAAACTCCGCTGCCTGTCCAATTACAATCGGTCCCGAGCCGATTACCATTACTTTTTTGATGTCTGTGCGTTTCATCTTACTTTTATATCTTAAAAAAACTTTTTACTTCCGAAAACTTCTGCAAAATTACGAAAAAAAAGAGCAATCCACCCCAACGGTTTTAGATTACCCTTTTGTATCGGAATTTTCTCTGCATGGATAAGAAAAAAGAGCACTCCGTAGCCTTGCCACACAAGCAAACTACACGGCTCAATTGCTCTAAATACATGCCTTGCTTTTTCAAATCCATTTCGGAATGCAAAGGTAATACTTTTTTTGGAAAATTGAGAAATTAAGTAATGTAGGAATTGAGAAATTAATTATGTCACCCCTTGCGGGGTTTTGGTGTTGGGATAATGCCTTTGCTATAATCATGTCACCCCTTTCGGGGTTATTCGCCAAAACAATCCCTAAATCCCTAAATTCCTACATTCCTAAATTTCTAAATTCTTAAAAATTTTGCTATCTTTGCAATCGGATTAAAGATTCCACTTCTACGCAGAAAATATAAATCATTAAAAAACAAAGTTATATGCATTTTATTAAAAAAATTTCTATTATGGCTTTAGCCTTAGGATTTGTGGCTTGTGGCGGTAACAAAGAGCAAACCACAAAAGACGAAAATTTGATTGAAAAATCGCAGATTAAAGTAGAGAGCGGCGTAATGACGCCTGAGGCTCTTTGGGCGATTGGACGTGTGAGCGATGCTCAGACCTCCTCAGACGGCAAAAAGGTTGTTTACGGCGTAACCTACTACAGCATCGAGCAAAACAAGGGCAACCGCGAGCTCTTTGTAATAAATGCCGACGGTAGCGACAACAAGCAGATTACCCGCACAGCTGGCTCTGAACACGCTGCCAAGTGGGTAAAAGGCGACACCAAAATCGCTTTCCTCAGCTCAGAGAGCGGCTCGTCGCAGATTTGGGAGATGAACCCCGACGGCACTGGCAGAACTCAGATTACAGACCGCGAGGGTGGCATCAACGACTTCATCTACTCGCCTGACGGAACGAAAATCCTTTTCGTAGCAGACGTAAAGTATGGCGAGCGCACTGTCGATGTTTACCCCGACCTGCCAAAAGCTACTGGCGTAGTGGTAGATGACCTGATGTATAAGCATTGGGACGAGTGGGTAACCTCTGTGCCACACCCATTTGTAGCTGACTTCGACGGCAAAAAAATCTCTAACGAGAAAGACCTTCTCGAGGGCGAACCATACGAAAGTCCGATGAAGCCTTTCGGTGGTGCAGAGCAGTTGGCGTGGTCGCCTTGCAGCAAATACATCGCCTACACCTGCCGTAAAAAGACTGGTCTGGAGTATGCTATCTCTACAAACTCAGACATCTACCTCTATAGCCTCGAGGACGGAAAAACCAAAAACCTCACAGAGGGAATGATGGGCTACGACACAAATCCTGCTTTCTCAAGCGACGGCAAGACCCTTGCATTCCTATCTATGGAGAGAGAGGGAAATGAGTCTGACAAAAACCGCCTATTCCTACACAACCTCGAAACTGGCGAGAAGCAAGACCTCACCACAGGTTGGGACCAAAGCGTAGAGTCTTTCATATGGAACAAGGGCGACAAAAACATATTCCTGCTGAGCGTTTGGCACGGCGAGATTCAAATCTACAATGCCGACATCGCAGCAAAAGAGATTACTCAGATTACCAAAGGTCAGCACGACTATGAGTCGTTGGCTTTGGCTGGCGACAAAATCATCGCTGCAAGACACTCAATGGAGGTGCCTAACGACATCTACTCTATCGACGTAGCTACTGGCGAGCAGACTCAACTCACGCAAGAGAATAAGCACATCTTTGACCAGCTGACAAAGTGCGAAGTCAAGCCTCGTTGGATAAAGACTACCGACAACAAGGATATGCTCGCTTGGGTTACCTATCCACCAAACTTCGACCCAAACAAGAAGTACCCAACAGTGCTATTCTGCGAGGGCGGACCTCAGACACCTGTAAGCCAATTCTGGAGCTACCGCTGGAACTTCCAAGTGATGGCTTCTAACGGCTATATCGTGATTGCACCAAACCGTCGCGGACTCTACGGATTCGGACAGGAGTGGCTCGACAAAATCAGCGGTGACTACGGCGGACAGTGCATGAAAGACTACCTGACTGCTATCGACGATATCTGTAAAGAGTCTTACGTGGACAAAGACCACTTGGGCTGCGTTGGTGCTTCGTTTGGCGGATACTCGGTATTCTGGCTTGCCGGACACCACGAGAAGCGCTTCAAGGCGTTCATCGCTCACGACGGCATGTTCAACTTCGAGCAGCAGTACTTAGAGACTGAGGAGATGTGGTTTGTAAACTGGGATTTAGGCGGAGCATATTGGGAGAAAAACAACGCTGTAGCTCAACGCTCATACGCCAACTCACCACACAAGTTTGTGGACAAATGGGATACCCCAATCCTCGTGATACACGGTGAGAAGGACTATCGCATATTGGCTTCGCAAGGAATGGCAGCGTTCAATGCAGCTAAGCTACGTGGCGTGCCTGCACAGCTACTCATCTATCCCGACGAGAACCACTGGGTGCTACAGCCACAAAACGCTATTCTATGGCAACGCACATTTGCCAACTGGCTGAATAAGTGGTTGAAAGAGAATTAACTCTCATGATCAATAATTTTTTTTGGGACAGGCTTTCGGGCTTGTCCTTTTTTTTAGGACGAGACAATTAATAATTTTCCCCCTCTCGAGAGGGGGAAAGCGACAAAGTCGCAGGGGGAGTCTATAACGCCTTGTCTATGAGCAATTTAATGCAAAATCCCCCTTAATCCCCCTTTGGAAAGGGGGAGATTGCTTTTTTCATTCTTAATTGTTAAAAAACTTCCGTCTGCCGACTTCAGACTTCTGTCACAAATACAGTTCAACAATTCACTACACACTAAACGCTACACATTACACGAAAAAATGCTATCTTTGCACAACAATAAAATCACAAACCCAATGAAGTTTTTAGAGTCTGTAGCCGAGAGCCTTCTCAGAGAGAAAGATTACGATTTGAGCGATGTGGTGGTGGTGTTCCCAAACCGTCGTTCGAAGCTGTTTTTTGATAAAGCTCTGAAAAGCCAAATCCAAAAGCCGCTATTTTCGCCTGAATACACAGACATCGGCGGGCTTTTCGAGTACGCTACAGGCATGCAGAAGTCCGACAAAATCCTGCTAAACGCCATCTTGCACAAGATCTATCAAAAGCACTTCGAGGCGGCGAATGGCGGAGCTCAAACGGAGAGTTTCGATGAGTTTTTCTTTTTCGGCGAGACAATCCTAAGCGACTTCGACGACATCGACAAATACCTGATAAACGCAAGGGAGCTCTACCGCAACATGGACGACCTCTCGAGGCTCGAGGACGACTTTTCGCACCTATCGAGCGAGCAGAGCGAGTTCCTGCAAAGGTTTTTCAGAGACTTCGGCGGCGAAAGCAAGCTGCAACAGGAGTTTTCGAAAATCTGGGCAATCCTCTACGAAGTTTACCAAGAGTTCAGGGCTACGCTAAAGAGCAAAGGGCTGGCTTACGAGGGAATGATTCAGCGCGAGACTGTAGATAATTGGGGAATGTACGAGGAGAAACTCGACAAAACCTATGCGTTTGTCGGCTTCAACGTGCTTTCCAAAACAGAGGAGGAGCTATTCAGACGACTTCGCTCTAAAAGCCTATTCTACTGGGATTCAGACGACTACTATTGCCGAGACAGCAGTGCAAACGAGGCGGGACACTTTATCATGCAAAACATGCGGGAGTTCCCTTCGCCTAAAAGCTTTTCGCTCGAGCATAGCGGATTTTCAAAGAAAAAAAGAGTCAATATCATATCCGCACCCACAGAGCTTTCGCAGCTCAGCTATATCCAAAAGTTTATCGAGGGGATACAAGACAAAAGCCAGCTCAGGGAGCCAGAGACGGCAATCGTATTCAACCAGGAGCACCTGCTACTGCCTGCCTTAGACTTCCTGCCTGCCACAGGCGGCGACGTCAATATCACAATGGGCTTCCCGCTGACGCACACCACTATCTACGACTTTACACTTCGCCTGATAGAGCTCAGAGGCAACGGCTTCTCAGACGGCAAACTCTACTACCAGCCGCTGCTCTCGCTACTCGAGAACCCCTACTCTACCCTGCTGCTCGCCGATACCGACTTGGCACGCAGGATTGAGGACGAAAAAATCTTTTACCTCGATATCGACACCGACCAAAGTCCGCTGTTCAAAGGCTTTGCTACGGCGAATCCACCTGAGTTCGTAGAGTATCTGCAACGGCTTGTGGGGCAGATTGGAGCGAGCCTGCCTAAGCCTATCCGTCAGAGAAAAGGCGAGGAGCTCTCCCCCGAAAACAACCAAAACATCTTGGCAATAGAGGCGGTGTTTCAAGTCTATACCGAGCTGGGTAGGCTCAGAGACCTTCTCACTACGGAGGAGATTCAGCTCAACATGACCACGCTGCTGATGCTGATACGCCGGATTCTCTCGCAAAAAAGCATCACATTCCACGGCGAACCCGCACACGGACTGCAACTAATGGGAATGCTCGAGACCCGCAACATGGACTTCCGAAACCTGCTACTGCTCTCGATGAACGAGGGCGTGATGCCAAAGGTGGAGCCGAAAGGCTCGTTTATCCCGCACTTCATGCGCCGAGCCTACGGCATGAGCGACATCACGCACCAAGACTCAATGTTTGCCTACTACTTCTACCGACTGCTGCAGCGTGCCGACAATATCCACCTGATATACAGCGAAAACTCAGGACAGACCTCTGCTGCAGAGCGAAGTAGGTTTATCATGCAGCTACAGACCGAGCTAAAGAGCTACAACGAGGAGGTAGAAATCAACTATTTTTCGCTAAAAAGCAATATCCTCTCGGGAGAGGTGGGCGAAAAGACGGTGGAGAAAAATGCCGGAGTAATGCAGAAAATCGAGTCTATCAGACGCATCTCGCCATCTGCCATGAATAGCTATCTGGACTGTCCGATGAAGTTTTACTACAGCTATGTGGAGGGGCTGAGCGAGGAGGAGAGCCTCACAGACGAGATGGACAACCGCATCTTGGGAACAGTTGTACACAGAGCTATCGAACTGATTTACAAAGAGATTCTACCCAAAGAGCAAGTTCGCTGGAAGGAGACTGAGATAACAAAAGAGCAGATTGACTTTACCAAAAACTTTATCCCAAAAAAGC
>CAYFSY010000013.1:13920-20556 GCA_964345905.1 uncultured Paludibacteraceae bacterium
TCGGAGGAGTATTTTGGTGGCAAAAATAGAGAGTACAACGACTACAACGGCGAGCAAAAAATCTACTTCTCTGTGGCGAGGAAGTTTATCGAGAAACTTTTGGATTTCGACAGCACGCAGACACCGTTCTGCATCGTCGGCTTGGAGCAGTGGGTGGAGCTGGAGTTTCTCGGGAACATCAAGCTTGGCGGTATCATCGACCGACTTCGCCTGAAAAGCGGTACCCTCTACATCGACGACTTCAAAACCTCGAAACAGCCAACTATAAAGACCAATATCGCAAACATTTTTGAAAGAAAAACCTACGATAAAGCCAAGAGCTACAACATGCAAACGCTCTACTACTCTTTGGTCGTCAGCCGCTTGCAGAAGCTCACTATCTACGGGGAGGACGAGAGCGGCAAACGCACAGAGGAGGGAACGCTGCTGGACAAATCTGAATTGCAGAGACTCAAAATATCGCCTACTCTGCTCTACCTGCCGAGCCTGCTCAGAGATGAGTTTAAGCCTGAGATTTACGGCATCAAGGATTTTGCCGGCGAAATCATAATCGTGAAGGAGGGGAAAGAGAGCCTACCCGAATGGCTTGATTCTCAGCTCACTGCAACGATTACCGAGATACTCGACCACGAAAAACCATTTACCCAGAAAGCAGACCCCCGAAACTGCGAGTATTGCGATTTTCGGAAGCTTTGTGCAAAGTAATTTTGCAGTTATGGTAGTTTTTACTAACTTTGCCACATATTTTTTTGATTTTTCCTCTGAATGCAGCAGAAGTATAAGTTAATTTTAGGCTCTGGTTCGCCACGACGGAGGCAGCTACTCGGCGCATTAGACGTGGAGTTTGAGGTAATAAAGGTCGATTCAGACGAGGGCTATCCCCGAGATATGCCGGTAGAGGAGATTCCCGAATTTCTTGCCAAGAAAAAAGCCAAGGCGGCACTACCGCAGATAGACTCAGAGAGCCTGCTTATAACGGCTGATACGCTGGTAATAATCGATGGAAAAGCCTTAGGCAAACCTCAGTCGCGAGCCGAAGCCATAGAGATGCTACAAACGCTCTCTGGCAGAGTCCACAGGGTAATCACAGGCGTGGCACTCACTACACAGACAAGGCAGAGTAGCTTTTCCGACACCGCTCTGGTGCGGTTCGAGCAACTCGAGCTGGACGAGATAGAGTACTACATCGACCGCTACCAACCATTCGACAAGGCTGGCGGGTACGGCATTCAGGAGTGGATTGGCTTTGTGGCAATCGGGCACATCGAAGGCGACTTCAACAATGTGATGGGACTACCTACTCAGCGTTTGTACAAAGCTATGAAGGAGTTTTAGAAAATAGTTTTTATTTGTAAAAAAGAAAAATACAGATTTATTTTGACTACAAAACATAGAATTTTTATATCAATTTTATTGTGCTTTTTCTGCTATACGAGTGGAATAGAGGCACAGGTTTTCAACGACCTTGTAGAGGACACCGTAAGCGACTCGCACCTCGCTGCCGAGCCACAAGTGGCTTACTATACTGGCAACATGAGCAAGGTGGATTCCCTCTTGGCTTTCAGCCGCAAGTTTATCGGCACGCCATACCGCTACGGCGGCACCACCCCGCGTGGCTTCGACTGCTCGGGCTTTATGGTGCATATCTTTGGAGAACACGGCATAGAGTTACCACGCACTGCTACCCAGCAATACAACGCTCACTCTACAATAAAAAGAGACAACCTGAAGCGTGGCGACTTGGTGTTCTTTTCGAGTCGCAACCGAGGCAAGCGTATCGGACACGTGGGCGTAGTGATAGAGGAGCCAAAAGAGGCGGGTGGAGTCTATCGGTTTATCCACTCATCGACAAGCAGGGGCATTGTAATCTCAAAATCAACCGAACCGTACTATGCAAGCCGCTATGTTGGTGCCTGCCGAGTGATACACCCAATCAAGTTTGATGTCTCTAAGACAATCTCTTACGACGAGAAAAAACATATTGTAGACAAAAAAGAGACGCTCTACTCTATTTCCAAAAAATATGGTGTCTCTACCGACTCTATCCGCTCTTGGAACAAGATTGAGGGCAATTCGCTGAAAGTGGGGCAAGAGCTAATCGTAGCAAAAGTGGCAACAGACTCCCCTGCTCTACCCAAAGAGAAAGAGACCGCCACCAAAAGTGACAACAAGGCTCTTTTGGCAAGAAACAAGCAAAAAGAGAAAGAAAAACCTGCAAAAGAGGAAACAAAGAAGTCCATTACTTACAAAGTAAAGCAGGGCGATACGCTATATAAAATTGCAAAAAAACACAACACCACTATCAACAAGATTAAGAAAGATAACAAGCTCAAATCCGATGGATTGAGTATCGGACAAAAGCTGATTATAAAATGATTTTTTAGGAAAAATGCCTACAATACTTAGCATAGAAACCTCTACTTCGGTCTGTTCTGCCTGCATCTCGGCGGGTGGCGAGATTATCAGAGAGCTCACAGCACCCGACCGCAACCACGCAAGCAAGCTGCCGCTATTCATCGAGGAGCTGATGGGTTTTTTGCGCGAAAAGTGCAAAACGCTGGACGCTGTAGCCGTGAGTGCCGGACCGGGCTCATACACAGGGCTACGCATCGGGGTCTCGTCTGCCAAAGGGCTCTGCTACGCTCTGGGCGTGCCGCTCATATCCGTCAGTGCACTGCAGGCGATTGCTCTGGAGGCTGCTAAGGAAGTGGAGGTCGAGGGAAAACTAATCGTACCGATGATTGACGCTCGGCGAATGGAGGTCTATACCGCCACGTTCAGCTCTGACTGCAAGCCGATTACAGCTACGGAGGCAAAAATCATTGACGAGGACTCTTTCCGAGACTTGCTACCAAAGCAAAAACTCATTTTTTGCGGAGATGGAGCCGAGAAGTGCAAAAGCGTGATAAACTCTGAAAACGCCATTTTCCTTAGCGGAATCCACCCGCTTAGCAGAAATGTGGCAAAGATTGCTCTTGAGAAATCCAAACTGAATGAGTTTGAGAGTGTGGCATACTTCGAACCCTTCTACCTGAAGGAGTTTCAGACCACCAAACCAAAATCAATTTTCGATAAAGAATAAAACAAATTAGTAAAAAATAGATGAAAAATAGTTTAAGTTTTTCGCCAAAAAGTGAACTGATTTTACCCGAATATGGCAGAAATATCCAAAATCTGGTAAAGCACGCTCTCACTATCGACGACCGCGAGGAGCGGACTCGCTGTGCCTACACTATCATTCGGATTATGGGGCAGATGTTCCCCTACCTGCGTGATATAGAGGGCTTTAAGTACAAGCTTTGGGACCACTTGGCTATAATGTCGGACTTCAAACTCGACATCGACTACCCTTGCGAGATTGTTCGCAAAGAGAGCGCCAGACCCAAGCCAGAGAAAATTCCCTATTCGCAGAAGTCGATCCGCTACCGCCACTATGGCAAGAACATCGAGAAATTCATAAAGGCGGCTACTCAGACCTCGGAGCCTGACGACAAAGAGATTCAGACTCAAATGATATGCAACTATATGAAAAAGAGCCTGATAGAGTGGAACAAAGAGACTGCTACAGACATTAAAGTTGTAAATGACGTTCGGGAACTTTCAGAGGGACAGTTGGATATTTCAGAGGATGCTCAGTTTGCTCGTGCGGAGGATTATCGCAGACCTAAGCCGCAGCAGCAACACAGGCGACAGAGGGTGGTTACTCAGAACTTCAAAAAGCGTCAGCCGCAGCCGAAACGTTGATTTCTCGCTTTACTTCGGGCTCTCTAAAAGCTCGGAGTAGGTGGGAATATCTTGGAAAAACCTGTAGCACTTTTCGCTCTCATCTACTTTGCAAAAAATGTGCATATTGCCGTTGCTGAGCAGGAAGTAAGGCACCCCAAGCCGTTGGTTATAGACGGCAGCTTGGTCGAAAACCTTCTGAGTAATCTCTACGCTTTCAGCCTTATATTCGGCAATGATGAGCGGCTTGAAGTCTCTGTCGTAAACAATTGAATCGCAACGCTTCTGCATACCGTTGAAGCTCAGAGAGACCTCGTTTGCAATAAGGTTTTGCGGATAGCCGAGATTCTCTACGAGGTGGCTTACCATGTGCTGACGAACCCATTCCTCTGGCGTTAGAGCCACAAAACACTTGCGGATTCTATCGAAAATTTGGTATTTTTCGTCAGATTTTCTAATTTTGAAGTCAAATTCTGGTAGATTCATTTTTACAAAAAAACAGGCGTTGAAAACGATTTGCAAATATAGTTAATTTTTATGGCAAAAAAGGCAGATAATAAATTTAGTTTCGAGGAGATAATGCACTCGCTCAGGGCAGGCAAATACGCACCTATCTACTTTCTGATGGGCGATGAGCCGTATTTTATCGATAGGATTTCCGACTTTATCGAACAGAACGCTTTGCCACTGGAGGAGCGGGATATGAACCAACGCGTCATCTACGGCAAAGATACCACTATGAAGGAGGTTCTGCTCGAGGCTCGGCAGTTCCCGTTTCTCTCGGAGAGGCGCGTGGTAATAGTCAAAGAGGCTCAGAACCTGAAAAGAGACATTGACCTGCTGGAGTCTTACCTTGCGAACCCGCCACAGACCACCGTTCTGGTCTTTTGCTACAAATACGACAAGCTCGACAAACGCAAAAAGTTTGTCAAATCCATCGACACGCTCGGCGTGCTGTTCTCGTCGGAGACCATCTATCAGGATAGAGTTCCCGCTTGGATACAGCAATACTGCCAAGCCGAGGGGCTAAAGATAGAGATGCAGGCGGCGGCGGTCTTGGCAGAGAATATCGGAGCAGATTTGCTCAGAATTTCCACCGAGATAGACAAGATAAATATACTGCTCGAGGGCAAAACCCAAGTGATAGACCTCAAAGTGATAGAGGAGAATGTCGGCATCAGCCGCAACTTCAACAACTTCGAGCTGGTAAAAGCCTTAGCCTTCCGCAACACCCCGCTGGTGTTCAAAATCATCGACTACTTCGGCAAAAGTCCCAAAAGCTTTGTGCTGCAACAGACTTTGGCTGTGATTCACAACTACTTTGTAAAGCTGCTCTACTACCACCTTATAGCCGACAAACGCAACCAAGATGCCGTGGCTCAGAAGCTCGGCGTGCATAGGTTTTTCCTTGGAGACTACACCACCGGTGCCCGACACTTCGACTACCACAAGACCCGCCGCATTCTGTCCGAGATTCGCTCTATCGACGCACGCAGCAAGGGTTTCCGCTCGCCTGCCGTAGCCGACGACGCACTGCTAAAGGAGCTCTGCTTTATGATTTTGGAGTGAATTGAAGGAACAAGGAGTAAGGAGCAAATACGAAACCATGTCTTCAATAAACTTATTTTTTGTTTTTCAGATAAGCTGGGCGAACAAGAAACTTTTTGGGTATATGTTTACTTAAAACCTTCCAGAACTCTGGAGTGTAATCAAAAATCTCGTCGCCTATCAGCAAGTTTCTTGCATCCATGCATATAGTACTTATTTCACCGCCTCTTTGATAAATGTATATTTTAGCTCTTGTTTCTACAGATATCGCATCTTTGCTACGCGGCAAACTCTTGGTAGCATCCATCAGTTTTTTTATCTTTTTAGAATCTTTGATTACCACCTCATATGCATCTCTAAAAAAATCTTTACCAAATTCACTACAAGTGATACTCACAGGAAATTCAGATCTCATATCCACATATTTTACAACTATAGAGTCCACTTCCTATCCGTTAATAACCCCAGCAACAGATGAAAAAATAATGGTCAAAAATATGAATCGATATATACGCATATTTATTTGATTTTTAAGTTTAGATTTTGATTGCAAAAGTAATCTTTTTTTGTTTAACTCAAAAACAATGTTTTTTTATGCTGCTTAATTTGAAATTAGATGCTGTAGTCGTGAACCTCCAGCAATTTGTATTTCCTAATTTCCACAAAAAATGCTATCTTTGTAAGTTTTTTAGAATATAATTATAGCAAAATAAAAAATTTAAAAATAGAGATATGAGAAAGATATTTTTGGCTTTGGTAGGATTGTGCGTATTTGCTGTTGCAGAGGCACAAGAGACTCAGTTTACAAGCAATCAGAATCACCTCTTAGAGGATGGAAAAATGCTATTTATCCAAAAAAAATATGGAGCAGCAAAAGAGTCGTTTGAGCGGTATCTACAGCAGGCAAGAGACGAAAACTCAGGTTTCTACGCCGACGCTTCGTACTATATCGCCTCGATTGCCTACGAGCTGAACGACCCGCAGACAGAGGAGATTCTACGCAGTTTTGTAGAGAAGTATCCATACTACCCTATGAAGTCGCGAATCTCATTCTTGCTTGGAAAGTATTATTTCGAAAAGCAAAAATACAAACAAGCCTCGACACACTTGGCTTCGCTCTCGCCTGACGAGCTAAATCAGGAGGATGCCGAAGAGTATTATTTTGCTCAAGGCTTCTGCCTTTTGCAGCAAAAGGAGTATGAGGAGGCGAAGCTCAACTTCATGCGAGTAAACTACACCAATAAGTACCTCGACGAGCAGACCTACTACGTGGCATACTGCAACTACTCTATGGGCAAATACGAGGAGGCATTGGTGGGCTTTCAGCGTAGTGCGATGACCAAATACGAGGAGCCTGCACTCTAC
>CAYFSY010000014.1:0-20531 GCA_964345905.1 uncultured Paludibacteraceae bacterium
AGCATTAGCCTTCCAAGCTGAGGGTCGCGGGTTTGAGCCCCGTCTTCCGCTCTAACAAATAGTTTTGTTAATCCTTCGTACAACTCCAACCCTTGTGCGAAGGTTTTTTTTGTTAATTTATTGATAAAAAATAACAATTGTCAATTAATTTTACTACCTTTGTCAGAGGTAAAATTTTATAATGAATCGCTATGAGTTACATTAAGTTTGACAAGACGTTGCTGAATAATTTGGATAAGGCTTTGACGCGTGAATTCCTGCGAACCAACCGCAATGGAGCCTACATGGCTTCTACTATTGTAGACTGTAATACCAGAAAGTATCACGGCTATCTGGTGACTCCCGTGCCTGAAGTCGATGGACACAATCATGTGTTACTTTCGTCTTTAGACGAGACGATTATCCAGCATGGAGCAGAGTTCAACGTAGGTATTCATCGCTACGATGAGACAAATTTTGTGCCAGGCGGGCACAAATATGTTCGAGAATTTGAGGCAGATGGCATTCCTACTTCAATTTATCGTATAGGTGGTGTTATCATGAAAAAAGAGCGATTGATAATGGCGGAACAAGATACGGTGCTTATACGCTATACGATTTTGGAGGCGCATTCACATACTGTGCTGAGACTTAAGCCGTTTTTGGCATTTAGAGGTATACATTTACTGACTCATGAAAATGACCAGATTTGTAAGGATTATCAAGAGGCAGAAAATGGCATATCCATGTCTCTTTACGACAAGTACCCTCGTCTTTATATGCAGTTGAGTCGTCAGGCAAAGTTTGTCTATCAGCCACATTGGAATAAAAATATAGAGTATGCAAAAGAGCAGGAGCGTGGGCTGTATTACAAAGAGGATTTGTTTGTGCCGGGATATTTCGAGCTACCGCTTCAGGCAGGAGAGTCGGTGGTTGTTGCGGCAGGAGTAGAGCAGTTGAACCCAAGAACACTTAAAAATCTATTCAACAAAGAGTTGGAGAAAATAATCCCTGCTGAGAATTTCGAGCAGACGCTTCGTAATGCCTCAGAGCAGTTTTTTGTAGAAAAAGAGGATAAAAAATACGTTGTAGCAGGATATCCATGGTTTAGGTTCCGTGTGCGTGATGCTCTGCTATCTCTCCCAGGCTCTACCTTAGCTTTGGGTAAAAGAGAGCTGTTTGAGGAGTGTTTCGATGTGGTCTCTCAAGCTGTTTATGAATACACAGAGTCTGAGAACTACACTACAGACTATGTTGACCCATACGTGCCAGATGCTCTGCTTTGGCTAATATGGAATATTCAGCAATACTCGGAGTATTATACTATAGATGAGGCAGCTAAGAGATATGTTAAGAGACTGTTTCAAGCAATTGATTTTATAAAAAACCAACGCCACACAAACCTATTCTTACATGACAACGGACTGCTATACACCGATGGCAAAGTAATGCCTGCAACGTGGATGAATGCTACAGAAAATGAACAACCGATCACTCCTCGAACTGGTTATGTGGTGGAGATCAATGCATTGTGGTATAACGCTCTAAGGTTTGGAGCCGATGTTGCCAGGGTTTTAGGAAATGAACAAACTGCTGATATGCTAGGTTATCAGGCATCTATAACTGCAGGAACTTTTGTTAAGAACTTCTGGAATGGTTCATATTTATACGACTACATTGATGGTAAATATTGTGATATGGAGGTTCGTCCAAACATGATTTATGCTGTATCTCTGCCGTATTCGCCGCTGACAAGTCAGCAGCAGAAGTCTATCCTCGACATTGTTACCCGCGAGTTGCTTACTCTGAAGGGCTTACGCACTATTAGTCCAAAGAGTGGAATGTATCGTCCGAAGTATGTTGGTGGAATGTACGAACGCAACCGCAACTACCACAACGGTCCTGTGTGGGCATTTACTATTGGAGCATACGCAGAGGCTTATATGAAGGTGTATAAAAATAGTGCTTTCAGCTTTATTCGCCGTTTCTTAGCGGGATTTGAGTCTGAGTTGCGGGAGCTTACAGTAGGCACTATATCAGAGCTATTCGATGGTAATCCTCCGTTTAAAGGACATGGAGCAATGGCTTACGCACCGACGATAGCCGAGATTTTGCGTACGCTTAGAATGTTAGACAAATTAAAAAACTAAAAAAATAGACGTTTTTTGGAGCGTATAACAATACATTTTATTACCTTTGCAAGTTAATTTTAAGTAAGAGTTATACACTCTCAGAAGTAATAAGATGAATATAAGGAATATAGCAATAATTGCACACGTTGACCACGGTAAGACAACGGTTGTGGACAAGATGCTTTTGGCAGGAAAATTATTTCGTAAAAACCAAGAAGCAGGCGAACTTATCCTCGACAACAATGATTTAGAGCGGGAGCGTGGCATTACAATCCTATCTAAGAACGTATCAATAGACTACAAAGGTTATAAAATTAATATTATAGATACCCCCGGACACTCCGACTTCGGCGGAGAGGTGGAGCGTGTGCTGAATATGGCAGACGGCTGTCTGCTTTTGGTTGACGCATTCGAGGGACCGATGCCACAGACGCGGTTTGTGCTACAAAAGGCATTGGAGATCGGGCTCAAGCCAATACTTGTGGTGAACAAGGTGGATAAGCCAAACTGCTACCCAGATGAGGTGCAAGAGGCTGTTTTTGAACTGATGTTTAATCTTGATGCTACTGAGGAGCAGCTTAATTTCCCTACTGTATACGGTTCAGCAAAAAACAACTGGATGTCTGCGGATTGGAAAACGCCTACAGAGGATATCACATATCTGCTCGACGCAATTATAGAGCATATCCCGGAGCCAGAATTTATTGAGGGCACGCCTCAGATGCTTATTACTTCGCTTGACTACTCTTCTTATGTAGGTCGAATCGCTGTAGGTAAGGTGCATAGAGGAACATTCAAAGACGGACAAGAGGTGATGCTTTGCAAACGTAATGGCGAAAAGATAAGACAAAAAATTAAGCAACTGAATACATTTTCTGGTTTGGGTAAAGTTCAGGTAGAGAGTGTAGGATCAGGTGATATTTGTGCAATTGTAGGAATCGAAGGTTTTGAAATTGGCGATACGCTAACTAATATAGAAAATCCAGAGCCATTGCCACCAATTGCAATAGATGAGCCAACTATGTCAATGATATTTACAAACAATGACTCACCGTTTTTTGGTAAAGAGGGAAAGTTTGTAACATCGCGCCATATCTACGATCGTCTTATGAGAGAGTTAGATAAGAATTTGGCTCTACGTGTAGAAGAGACTGAATCAGCTGATACATGGAGGGTGTCTGGTAGGGGAGTGTTGCATCTCTCTATTCTAATTGAAACAATGAGGCGTGAAGGCTACGAGTTGCAGGTAGGACAACCACAAGTTATCAGTAAAGAGATAGACGGAGTACTATGTGAACCAATAGAACAGTTGACAGTAAGTGTTCCAGAGGATTTTGCAAGTAAGATTATAGATGTTGTGACCAAACGTAAAGGAGACCTAATATCTATGAATACCCGTAAAGACCGTATTAATCTTGAATTTCATATACCTTCAAGAGGTACTATGGGACTTCGTAATACGCTGCTTACGTTATCGTCAGGCGAGGCGGTCATTACGCACCGCTTCCACGAATATGCACCATGGAAGGGCGAGATAGAGCGTAGAAACAACGGCTCTATAATAGCTATGGAGAGCGGTACAGCCTTTGCTTATGCAATAGATAAACTGCAGGATAGAGGCAGGTTCTTTGTGTTTCCACAAGAGGAGGTCTATGCAGGTCAGGTTGTAGGCGAGCATGCAAAGGAGGGTGATTTGCTTGTAAATGTTACCAAGTCAAAAAAACTGACAAACATGCGTGCCTCGGGGTCAGACGATAAGGTAAGGCTTATTCCACCGATAGTGTTCTCTCTGGAGGAGGCTTTGGAGTACATAAAAGAGGACGAATACCTTGAGGTAACACCCAAAAGTATGCGTATACGCAAAATTCTTCTCGACGAACACGACCGCAAGAGAGCAGCAAATAAAAAATAGTATCTTTTGTTCAGAGAGGATACACTTTTTTGTAGTGCAAATGTAGGTCAGACGATATAGTGTCTGAATAGAAAGTACATAACACTTATCCTCACCAATACACGGTGGGGATTTGTCTGTTTTTTTAATGAGTATTGATGATTGTTTAATGCGTTTTGTAATAGGCTTGGTCGGCTAAAATCAAAACGCAAACACTACCTAAAACAAAGATGTTTTTCAAACCTTTTCCTTTCATTCACTAAACAACTCCAGCATTAAACAAACGTTATTTAACAAACATCTTAGCCGTATGATACGCAGGCTTTTCGCCTTTTGCGTTGAGTTCTACTCTCACAAGATAGATGCCTTTTGGCAAATGTAAGCCTTTGGTGGCGAAGTCCCAACGTATTTCGGTGGTCTCTGAGTCTGTAACTCGTTCTGTTTCTGATATCCAGAGGGTTTTACCCATCACGTCAAATACACGCACTCGCACTTCTAAACCTTGATAAGGACGGTCGTGCTGAATGCTGAACGTTACGTGGTCTGTAGCGGGATTTGGGTATATAGAGAGTTGTGAGGCGATTTTGACCTTGTCACTTACCTCAAACGAAATCTCTGCCGTCGATGAGTTGTTTTGCAAATCCCATGCACGGAACCACATCTTGTATCGTCCCTCAGCCAAGTCGCTGAGCTGATACTCCACTGTGCCAGAACGGTAGTCGCCGAAGTTCGAAATATAATATTCGTTTAGCGTAAACTCTTGGCTGCCTTCCATACGAAGCACTATGTCGTGTCCGATGCCGTTGCCAGAGGTGTTGATGCCACTTTCGTCGAAAAGGTCGGCGATGAATAGCGGAGAGCGATTTACTCGCTGTCCATCTTTGAACTGGCGGGAGTTCATGTAGAGGTGGATTTGCGGTCCTTCGTGGTCGGGTTTAGCATCTTTGTTTTCGCCACCGATTATAAACCTCTCGAAACTGCCGTTTGCCTCCATTCCGTCCTGCTCGTAGGCGTAGTAATAGACTTTTCCCTGTCCGAAGTTGTACTTGATATCCTTTGGCACAAGGAACGTGGTAGTCCACTCTCCGTTTCTGACCTCAGTCGAGCCTCTGAAAATAGGATTTGGTCTATCGTTGTACTCAAAAGGTGTGCTACCGGGATCGTTTGCCAATGTCCGTACGTTCTCTATTTTATCAAAAACATTTATGCTCAGAATGCCGTTGAAGTTGCTTACTTTATTACCACTTTGGTCTGCAATGTGTCCGCTTAGGCGAACCTCGCTTAGAGCAGAGATTGTATCCATCTTTTCGCTAACCACAGCGTTGCCACATATAGAGTCAGTTACAACCTTGCCTTCGTACGCGTAAGCAAGTCTCAGAGCAGGGTCGCCAAGCAAGGCAAAAGCGAATTTATTTGGTGTGTTTTTTTGAATATTTTTAGATTTTGTCAGTATCTCGCCAATAGTCAGCGGTAGATTGGTCTGTGAGTCTCGCTTAAATAGGTTTGTAGAGAGGTTAAGGTTTAGAGTCTTGTTGCCGTCGGTATATACAGTACGCGATGTAGTGATTAATGCCATTGTGCCACCTGTGTTATTCCATAGCAGTAGCTCTCCGCCTGAATCCTCCGTTTGGTCGTAAGACGAGAAATCACAGGTAGCTGTAACATATATTGGATATTTATCGTTGACCATGGACTGAATTTTACTTGTGGTCAGTATCTTTTCGTTAGTCCAGTTAAGGTGCGAGCCGTGTCCCATAAAGTTTATCATCAGCACGCCTTGTTTTATGTAGTTGTCAAGAATCTGTTCAGCCATCGGATAACTTTCTGTAGATGAGAATGTCTCTTGCTTGTATGCATCGAGGTATAGCTTACGGACTAAAATGTCTTGGTTTAGGCTCTGGGTAAGTTCTGCTACCTGGTCGCAGTCACTTACATGGATGTTGTCGTCGCCGTCATCAGCAACGAATAGCATTCTATTCTTCCAATCACCTTTTAGGCCGTTTTCGCCGTAGTGAATGGTTTTGTCCACCACTGTTTTGGCTTGCGTGGCGTTCATCACAGGTAGGCGTCCTACAGCAATATCCATCTCTGACTCTGGCGTCATTGCCTTTGTGGTATCATCTAAATAGGTAAAATAGTCGTCGGAGGTGTATGCATTGATTGTGTTTAGCGAATTGGTGGCTTGATAAGTAAGCAAACGGCGTTGGTCGTGGTTCATGGTCTCTATGCCACGATTGTCGTAGCTGCCGTCGCCAAAGAGCAGTAACCAACGTGGCGGTGTGCCTCTCTGAGTGCTTCTGTCGTAGAACATTTTCATAAACCGTCTATACGCCGTTGCATCTGGTGTGCCGCTTGAGAATTCGTTAAATATCTTTTCGGCATCTACCACATGTGTCTTTATGCCGTCTTGGTTTTGGTGAAAACGTGCCAAACGCTCTGCTTCAGTGGTAAAATCTCTGTGCGATATTATTACCATATCCGCCTGTGGTAGTGCATGGAGGTTTTGGTTTGCAATCTCGCCTAAAATCTCCGGTTTTGGAAAATTTCCTTTTGTGTTTATGGCAACAAACTCCCTTTTTTCTAGATCATTTGCTACCAAAAGCGATGTCTTGCTTTGCTCTGTAGTAGTGGGGTAGCGCGTGATGTTGAGCGGGTCTGTTATCTGCCAAAACTGCGTCGCTTGAGTAGCTCCCTCCACCAACAATTTGCTCGCCTCTGTGTTAGATATTATGTTGGGAATATGCCTAAAATAGTACTCATCGTCGTTAATCGCAAGTATCTTTTTGGTGTAAAGCTCCACGTAGTTTAGGTAAGTCTCGTTAGCAGAGCCCACAAGTATCAGTCTGTAGAGTAGTGTTTGCTGTGCCTCTGTGGGTGTGTGCAGGAAGTTTATCAGTGTCTCTGCTCCTTTGTTGTAGCCGTTGTTGTGGCGGGGGGTGAGTGGAAATTGACCAGAAAGATTTCCATTGATATATACGTCTAAACTCGTCTGATAGACCGCTGTAGCCACTACGGATATTTTGGTTTTGATAGGTTCGTTTGGTAGTAGGTTTCTGGCGTCGAAAGATACTTGAACTTCGGGTTTCGAGGCTGTCATCTGTTCGCCAAAAAACTCTTGTCCTCCCTTTGCCAAGCTTATCAAATCCTTTTCGTGTAGCTCTCTGTCTTGGTATGCATCAACTGTAGCTGTTGCGCTCAGACCTGTTGGGTTTTCTGCAACTGCGATGCGTCTGCCTTCGCCTGCTTTTGAGGACAGGAAGTAGTAGCCTTTGTCTGAATATGGGTTTCGGAAGTGGCTAAATCCTTTGGTTTTGTCGTATTGCCAACCTATTGTCGCTTCAGCGTAAAATAATATGTAGTCGCCTGCCGAGAAGACTCCGTCAGAGCCTTTCTCCATAAAAATTGCCACTTCGGGTAGGTCGTCTGTATATGGTGCTTGGAAGTCTTGGCTTATAGTTTTGCCTCCATAGCCGTAGAGCCGCACCCCGCCTGGCTCCAAACCCATCGCTGCAATGTCCTCGTAGCTGAGTTTGTACACTCCGCTTTGGCTCACAGCTATTTTTACCCAACGCCCATCTGCCAACACTGATTTAGAGGCATAGCGAAGCGGGTCGTTTGCCTGAGCCATTAGGCAAACTGCCGATAGTAAGTAAATTATTATAGACAGAGTCTTTTTCATTTTATAGAGACTTTTACTAATTGCTTATTTGTTATAAATTCGTTCAATTACTGTTCTTTCTACTCTTCTTATCTGTGAACTATCAATAATGTTTATCAATCTCTCTCTAACCGCCTCGATTCTGTGTGGCACACCAGGGATATAATAAAATTCAAAGGTGTTGTTTTCGTTTATCTCAAAAGTAGATTCCTCTATGGTTTTCTCCACCTCTTTATCATTCGGCTTTGTCTTTTCAAACATTGTCTTGACAGACTCTCTGGAGCCATCTTTGTCTATAGAGGTTGTTTGATTAAACACACAGAAAGAGTTTTCGGTATCCACTTCATTGAAGGTTACATTTACGTTTGCTTTTATGCTTTTGCCTCCCAACGGATTTGGCAAATCAATTTTGTAAGAGAACTTCTCTTTTGAATTGTATTTTACTCCCATAGGATAATGAATAAACTTTATGTCTTCTAAAAGAAGCATTTCAATTCCCTGTTTGGAACATAACGCCTCTCTGAGAACTCTGATGTCTCTCTTTTTTTGTTCATCGTCTTTACCTATTATCTCTATCATATCATCAAAAAGGTTGTTTGTCTGATGTATAATTTTTCCCAAATTCATTACCTCAACGAAAGCTCCAGTTGCGGAAGTCTTGTATATGATGTCAATTTTTTTGTATTCCGAAAAGCTATCCAACAGAGCCTCTGGTATATTGTAGATGCTCTCTAAATCGTTGAAATGCACCCACTTTATGGTGTAAGAGTTTTCGGTAGAGTCTATTACAGTAAAAGTTGTTGTATATTCAAATCTGTTGTCTTCAGCAAGATAATCATTCTTCCATATTGTGCTGACTTTTGTTATTTTAAAATCATAACTATCGCCTACAGACCAGCTCGCGTCAAAAGATATTTCGTTAGTGCTATTTCTGCAAGAGAAATTAGCAGATACGAATATTAATGTTAATGCTATCCCCAATAATTGTTTCATTCTTTAATTATTTATCAATTGTGATATGATTTTTGCTCTGCAAAGGTAATAAAATAATTGGCAATATTAGTAATTAGAAGTTTAAATTAATGTTTTGAACTATTAATATTATTGATTGAAAACACTTGAATTATATAGATAGCCAACTCAAAAAATTGAAATAATCAATCGAAATGACAAATTTCTGTATCAAAGAGATATTTTTTTGTGGTATTCCCAATAAAATTATTAACTTTGCAGGCAATTTAGTTTTAAAAACTCACTAAAATTAATAAAATTAAACGTTATAAAAGTATGAAGAAATTCTTTTTATTAGGACTTATCTCTTTGATCCCCACTGTGTTAGTGGCTCAAAAGGAAGATGTAATGCAGAGATACAACCCACTTCTGACAGGTGTTCCTTCGCTTGGTATCGCTCCTGATGCTATCGGTGGTGGTATGGGTGATATTGGTATAGGTTCGCAGCCTACTATGGCTTCGCAGTTTTGGAACTCATCTAAATACGCGATGATGGAAGGTGCAGGCGGTTTCACGCTTAGCTACACTCCTTGGTTGAGAAAGATTGTTAGTGATGTGGATTTGGCATATCTAGCTGGATATTATAATATTAGCGAGCAGGCTGGTACTATTAGTGCCTCTCTTCGATATTTTTCGCTTGGTAATATCAATCTGACAGACGTTAGAGGTGCATCTATTGGTCAGGCAAAGCCTTATGAGTTGGCTTTTGACCTTGGTTATTCACGTAAGTTGGCAGAAAACTTCTCTATGGGTGTGGTTCTACGCCTAGTTGCTTCAGACCTTAGTGCTAAAGCAGAAGGTTACTATACTGGAGTAGGTTTTAGCGCAGACGTAAACGGCTTCTACTCACTGTCAATCGAGATGGCTTCAGGTACGTCTAAGCTTGGATTAGGTTTCAATATCTCAAATATTGGTACAAAGATCTCTTACGACAAGGGTCAGACAAGCAACTTTATGCCTACAAACCTTGGTCTTGGAGCATCTTACCTTATTCCTTTCGACCAATACAACCGCATCTCTGTAAACCTTGATGTGAATAAGCTTCTTGTTCCTTCTCGTCTATCAAAAAATGCTGAAGGATTTGACAAGAATAATCCAGATACTTGGGAAATGAGCGAAGAGCAATATAGCAATATTTCTGTTGTAAAAGGTATATTCTCGTCTTTCAATGATGCTCCTGGAGGCATAGCAGAAGAGTTTAAAGAGGTGAACTTCTCTGCAGGTGCAGAGTATGCTTACAACGAGCAGTTCTTTGTTCGTGCTGGATATCATCATGAACATGCTCTGAAGGGTAACCGTAAATTCTTTGGCGCTGGTGCTGGTTTCCGTTGGACAGCATTCCGTCTTGATGTAGGTTATCTGATAGGTGTCTCTACAAACAATCCATTAGACCAAACTCTACGCTTCACACTTACATTTGACGTAGATGGACTAAAAGAGCTAGCGGATAGATAATATTAGGCTTTTTAAATAAAAAGAAAACTCCTTTTCTATAAGAGAGGGAGTTTTTTTATTGAAAACGGCACAAAAAAAGTAGCACTCTTTTTATAGATAGATGCTACTTTTTAGTGTTAATATAAAGAGTTTTTAGTTATCAATTTTGATAAAATTGCCATTTAGGTCAAATTCAAGCTCTATGCTATTCTGTAGCTCAACGTGATAACGGCGACTATCTTTGTCAACCTCTACGATTGGTGAGTTTGGATAGTTTGTAGAGCAATAGGTGGTGATTCCTCCTGGTAGCAACGCCAAGATGCTCGCAGGTATAGGCTGGTTGTTGCCGTCAACTTTCATCCAGTTGCCTTCTTTATCAAACTGCAGTTCAAAGCCGTTGGCGAGGTACACATCCCAGCTAAAGCCCAACCCCTCTTTGTCTTTTACCACTTTAACCACATTTACTCCAGGGAAGTGTGTAGATACAAAATCTTGAGTCGCCTGTGGAGTCTGGCTGAAATCTACAATTTTCTCGCTATCGCAGCTGATAAACAGCGTAGCAATCAGCGTCAGAACTAAAAATACATTTAATTTCTTTTAATCTTATTTATTTTGTTAATAATTCAATTTAGTCGTCTATTTTAATGAATTTGCCATTTTTGTCAAACTCTAGTTCGATACCATTCTGTAGCTCGAGTTTATACTTGCGCCTTTTTTTTTCAATCTCTTTTACTGCAACGTTTGGAAAGTTTTTAGAGCAGTAGGTAGTGATTCCCTTTGGCAATAGAGCCAAAACGCTTGCTGGAATAGGCTTGTATTCGCTATCTATGTTTTTCCAGTTGCCGTTTCTGTCAAACTCTATCTCGATATCCCCCACAAGATGAACATCCCAAGTGTAGGTGCCGTCGTCGTAGTCTTTTACAACCTTTACTATATCGGTCTTTGGAAAATGCTTAGCAACGAAGTTTTGAACCGCTTTAGGAGCTTGGCTCATGCTAATTACTTTATCGTCATCATCGCTAACATACTCATACTCATAAAACCAGCAATAACCAATGATAAAAGCAAAAATACATTCAATTTTTTCATACTTAAATTACTTTTTTTGTTAATAATTATTGTTGTAAACTTTTTGACAAAGATACACAAATATTTTGATATTGTAACAAAAATGTAACAATCTTGTTGCGTTTTTATTGCTAAACGGTAAAGTTTGGATATAAATAGTTTGGAAAGAGAGATTGAAACATTGGCATTCCGTATAAAAAGCGTAACTTTGCGTAGTTTTTTCATTAAACATTAAATTATAAAAGATATGATTTTACAACGTTTTAGAAATCTGATTGCGATAGTGGCTATCTTGGCTTTGTCGCAAAATATATTCTCGCAAGAGCGTCCAAAGCTGGTGGTTGGCATTGTGGTTGACCAAATGCGTTGGGATTACCTCTATCGCTACCACGACAGATATAGTCAGGGTGGCTTCCTCAGACTGCTTGGCGAGGGTTTTTCGTGTGAAAACACCATGATAAACTACCTGCCAACCTACACCGCTGTAGGACACGCATCTATCTACACTGGCTCTGTGCCAAGCATCAACGGCATTGCGGGGAATAGCTTTATAGAGCAACAGACAGGCAAGATGGTGGCAGCTATAGGAGATAAAAAATACAGCAGAATTACAAATCAGAGCCTTAAGTCCGGACAAATTTCGCCGCAAAACCTTTGGACTACCACTATTACCGATGAACTCAAGCTCGCTACCAACTTTCGCTCTAAGGTTGTGAGTGTCTCGCTCAAAGACCGTGCGAGCGTGTTGCCTGCCGGACACTTGGCTGACGCAGCCTTTTGGTTTGACGACAGCACAGGAAATTGGGTCTCGTCGAGTTTCTACATGGCTCAGCTGCCTGAGTGGGTAGAGAGGTACAACGCCTCTGGTGTGGCACGCAAGTACGCTCTACAGGAGTGGACAACGCTCTATCCTGAGCAGAGCTATGAGCAGAGTGTGCCGTATCCAAACAGGTACGAGCAGCCGTACAGCGACAAAAATTCTATCGTTTTTCCAATAAAATTCAAAGAGATTTTCAAGAAAACTAAGAGTTATGACTTGCTCAAAAGTTCGCCTTGGGGTAATACCGCTACGCGTGAATTTGCAGAGATGGCACTTAGGGAATACCGTTTAGGCAAAGGCACTCAGACAGATTTTCTTGCAATCAGCTTTTCTGCTCCCGACTATATCGGACACCAATATGCACCCAACTCCGTGAAGGTGGAAGACGCCTACCTTCGTATCGACCTTGAGATAGCCAAACTGCTCGAAACACTTGACAGCAGCGTTGGCAAAGGCAACTATCTGGTATTTCTCACTGCCGACCACGGTGGCGCACACAACGCTCTATTCCTACAAGACCACCAAATTTCCGCTGGACTTTGGGACTACGAAGCACTAAACGACAGCCTTAACGCATTTCTATCTGGGATTTATGGTAAAAATAACCTTTCGCTTTCGATGAATAACTATCAGGTAAACCTCAACTACAAGGCGATAGAGAGCGAAGAGCAGAAAGCCAAGATTTTGGCAGATTGCGTAAGGTTCTTTGAGCAACAGCCTACTACGGCTTATGCTGTCCAGAGCAAGCGAGTGAGTGAAGCCTCCGTACCTCAAAACATCAAAGAGATGATTATCAATGGCTATTGCAGAGAGCGTTCTGGTGAGGTACAGATAGTGCCAAAGCCGCAATACTACAGTCACGAAAGCCTCATGGGAACCACCCACGGCGTTTGGAACCCTTACGATACGCATATTCCGCTGATATTCTACGGCTGGCAGGTGCCAAAAGGCAAATCTACCAAAGAGGTTTATATCACAGACATCGCTGCCACAATAGCTGCATTGCTAAGGATACAGATGCCAAGTGGTTGTATAGGCAAGCCAATTCAGTTTAAGTAAATAAAAAAAGACGGACTTAAAAATCCGTCTATTTTTTTACTTTTTCTTTATTCCAAGAGCATTAGCTTTTTTATCTTTTGTCCATTGACTATCAACATCTTTAATATATTTCATATCGATAAGATCCATGGGGTGGTCTATTTTACATTGCTCAAGTATAAGCTCTATTGGTTCAAAGCTCTGTTTAAATAATTCGCCTTGGTTTTCCATAAATTTACACTGGATGAAAGTTATAGGTTCGTTTTTTCTGCCTGTTATAAACTCGTTGTTAGAACATTTAGTAAAGACACACTGAGAGAATATAAGTTTCTCTACTCCACCAAATACAGACATTATGCTCGATGGTTCTTTACAGCCCTCAAACACACTATTCTCTACAAATACACCTGTATTATCAATTAGTCCAAGCGAATAAGCTGCGTTGCTCATTGAAAATACACAGTTGTCTATAGTTATGTTTGTGCAATTTCCAAAAGATAGCACAGCGGCTACTCTGCAAAGTTGTCCTTTTGCACACTCTACTTTGTTTTTTTGCTTAAACTTCAAGCCTTTAAGTTTCAAGTCTTTGACCCCGTTAAAGCTCATAAAAGGCATATAGGTTGTATCTGTGATAAACTCTACGCCACTCTCTCCAACTATTGCGAGTGATTGAAATCCACTGATATACAAGGTGTTGTCGAATAGGAATAATCCTGTATCTTTGCCACTTGGCTTTTCTGTTGCTACTTTTATTTTAAGTTTTTTTAGTTTAGACTTTTTGCTAAAAACTGTCGAAAAGTCGATTTTTGAGTCCTTTTCGATAGTAATCGTGGTGTTGTTACTGATAGCACGAATCAACTGCTCAGCACTATTGACACGGATAGTCTCTTGTGCGGTTGCTACTACTAAAGCCATAAAAAATAGGCTTACCGATAAAAATAACTTTTCCATTTTTTTATTAGAAATAAATTTTGCCTACTCTTTGTTTTAAAGGATTTTCGGCATTTTCCTTTTGATACTCTAATTTAAAAACAATGCGTTTTACGTTTTTTTTTTTTTTGGGTTGGCAGCCCATTTTTACCAATTCTCAAAAATTTCAAACAAAAAAGCGTGAACTCAACTTGAATTCCACAGTGTTTAAGGTGTTTGGCATAACCTTGTATAAAATAGAATAAGTCAAGTTTACGCCCTACAGACGCAACTTTGACAATATCCTCTCTTTACACAATTTTTAAGCTGCCAAACTTTAAAACACTGAAAGAATAAAGCCCAATTTGCTTTTTATGTTTATGTTAATAATGTCTTTTTGTTACACATTATTCTAAACACGTTATCACGCGACAAAGTTACAAGATTTTTTTGTTTTGCAAAATTATTATCAATAAAATGACTATCTTTGCCTGCGTTTTTAAGAAAATCACACATTTATGCAAGATATAAAGTTTCATCATAGCGTGCCTGTACAGCTCAGGTTCAACGATTTAGACGGTTTAGGACATGTAAACAACTCGGTCTATCTCTCGTTTTATGACATCGGTAAAAGCAGGTATTTCAATGCAGTCAAAGGCGAAGTCATAGGGGTTGACCAGCTTGATGTGGTCATTGCCCACGTAGATGTGGATTTTCTGGCTCCAGTATTCCTTACAGACGAGATTGAGGTTCGTACTACTGTAGAGAGTATTGGAAATAAGTCATTTACACTACTTCAGCAGATTGTAGATACACGCACAGAGGAGATAAAATGCACTTGCCGTACCGTGATGGTTGGCTTCGACCGCGATACAAACTCCGCTAAAGCGATATCTGCTGAGTGGAGAGCAGCGTTAGAGAAGTTTGAGGGAAGGAAGTTTTAAGGAATAAACTGGCTGACATCTTTGCCGTAAAGCTGTAGCTCTCGCACCAAAGATGATGAAATGTGAGCATATTCAGGTTTTGTAAATAGTATAACTGTCTCTATACCACATAGTTGTAGGTTTGTCTGAGCTAAATCTCTTTCATACTCGAAATCCTTTATGCCTCTGACGGCGCGAACCATTACGTTTACACCGTGCTGCAGAGTAAAATCTGCCGTCAGACCGCTGTAAGCCATTACCGAAACCTTTGGATTATCCGCATAGATACGTCTGATACTGCTCAGAATGTCCTCAATCCGGTTGTTGTTAGGCTTCTCGATATTGTGCCCCACGCCAATTATAATTTCGTCAAATAGACGTAATGCTCTGTCCACTACGTCTTTATGTCCAATAGTAAAAGGGTGGAAACTCCCCGCAAAAAGTGCTTTCATCTATCTATTTCCAATTAAAATTATGTTTTGCAAAGATAGTACTTTTTTGAGAATTGAGGAATGAAGTAATTTAGAAATTTATTTATTGCAATTGATGTTTGCAAGGGATTGTAGTGGCGAGCTTTGTACTCGTCCTATAAAACCCCGAAGGGGTGACATATATAGTTTAGTAATGTTATTTTTTAGTTTTGAAGTGCAAAATGTAAATTGACACAAAAAAAGCGACTGTCAGCAACATAACCTTTAGCCACATCTTTTCTGCTACAAAGAGCACGCAACTGCCGATAGAGAGCCAAATCATCAAGATTGAAACTATTTTGGCTCTGAGCGGAATGCTCTTATTTAGCTGAAAGTCGCGTATGTAGTGCCCAAGGTATTTGTTTGCCAAAAGTTTGTCGTAAAGTCTTTGCGAGCTGTGAGCAAAGAGCGTGGCAGCAAGTAGCAGAAATGGTGTAGTTGGCAGGATTGGTAGGAAAATTCCAATAATACCCAACCCCAAACTAACAAACCCAAAAACTATGAAAAGATAGCGTTTGTACATTTTGATCCCTAAAAAAAGAGGCAAACTCTCTTGCTTGAAAGCCGTGCCTCTTTCTTCTAAAAAAAACATTAAAATGAAAAACTCTTTACTTGTTTTCAGCCATAAGCTCCTTCATTGCATCGCCGATGATTTGGATACCGCGGTCGATTTTGTCCTCAGGAGTATTGCAGTAAGATACGCGGATATAGCCGTTTTTCTTAGCCTCTGGGTGGAACACCGATCCAAGCACAAATACAGCACCTTGGTCAACAGCACGACGGAACAATTGCTCCTCGTCAACTCCCTTAGGCATCTTTATCCAGAAGTAGAATCCACCAACTGGCTTCACAAATGTAGCCTCTGCAGGGAAGTACTTCTTCATAGCATCGAGCATATAGTTACGACGCTTGTTGTAAACCACGCGAATCTCTTTGATATACTCTTCCAGTCTGCCAGACTTCATAAATTTCTCGGCAAAAACCTGTGAAATTGTTGGCGAGCAAGCGTCCATGCTCTGCTTGGTGATCTGCATTTTTTCGTAAACTATCTCTGGCACCAAAGCCCAAGCCACACGCATACCAGGTCCGAAAATCTTTGAAAGTGTGCCTGTGTAGAGGATCTGCTGCTCCATCTCTGGGTCAGCCCAAGTCTTGATAGGACGTGAAACCTTGTAAGCCTCCTCATCGTAGTAGAGCTCGCCATAAGCGTCGTCTTCGATGATTGGAATACCTGTGCCACGCATCACCTCGAGCAACTGCTCACGACGCTCGCGAGAGTAAACCAAGCCAGCTGGGTTGTGGAAGTTTGGTGTGATGTAGAGCAGTTTTGTTTTTGGATTTTGGCTGACAGCCTTCTTCAGCTGCTCAATGTTGATACCATGCTCGTCGAGGTCGCAAGAAATAATGTTTGCCTCGTAGGATAGGAACGATGATACACCACCGATAAACACAGGGTTCTCTGTGATAACAGTATCACCTGGGTTTACAAACAACTTAGCTAAAATGTTAAGTCCCTGCAAGCTACCAGTAGTGATAATCAGCTTGTTTGTATCCACTGGGAAGTTTCTTTTGCGAAGGAACTCGCGTACTTCGTGCAAGCAGCCTGGGTTTCCTGGAGTAGCTCCGTACTGCATAGCCTCCTCCCACTCCTTGCGAGTGAATTCGTTAGCCATTTTTACCATATCATCTACAGGGAAAAGCTCGTTACCCGGCATTCCGCCTGCGAAAGAGATGATGTCGCTTCTTGTAGCCAAGCTCATTAGGTCTCTGATAGCCGAAGAGCGAAGTGATTTTACACAATTTGAAAATTCGTAGTTCATATTACTTTTATTTTTTTAATTATTGGTATTCTCGCATAAAAATTCTAACCCACAAAGATACAATTTTTTTATTGAAACGACAAGTGTTTTTTTGCTTAAACAAAAAAGAGGCAATCATAAACTGCCCCTTTTTCTCTATATATTTCAAAAAGCTTATTTTACCTCTGCAAACACCGATTTGATAATCTCGATAGCCTCGAGCATCTGCTCGCGGTTGATGATGAGCGGAGGAGTAAAGCGGATGATGTGCTCGTGAGTTGGTTTGGCAATCAGACCCTTCTCCATCATCATAACGCAGATGTCCCACGCTTTGGTATGACCGTGAGGTTCGGTTACAACAGCGTTGAGCAAGCCCTTTCCGCGAGCTTCTACTATCATTGGGTGGTCGATTTTTTTCATCTCCGAGCGGAACAGTTCGCCCATCTCTTGTGCGTTCTCGGCAAGTTTCTCCTCTACTACCACATCTAGGGCAGCCATAGCTACAGCACATGAAAGTGGGTTGCCGCCGTATGTAGAGCCGTGTTCGCCTGGCTTGATAGTCAGCATAATCTCGTCGTCTGCCAAAGCTGCCGAAGCTGGAGTTACGCCACCTGTGAGTGCTTTACCCAGAACCAAAATATCAGGACGAACGCCTTCCCAGTCGCAAGCAAGGATTTTACCTGTGCGAGCAATTCCTGTCTGAATCTCGTCTGCTATAAAGAGTACGTTGTGCTGCTTACACAAGTCGTAGCAAGCCTTCAGATAGCCCTCTGGTGGCACGCATACGCCCGCCTCGCCTTGGATTGGCTCAAGAAGGAAGCCTACTATATTTTCGTCTGACTCCAGAACCGCTTTCAGAGCGTTTGCATCGCCATAAGGCACCTTTATAAATCCATCACTGAACGGACCGAAGCCACCGTAGCTGCTTGGGTCTGTGCTGAAAGATACGATTGTAGTGGTGCGTCCGTGGAAGTTGTCGTTGCAAACCACGATTTTAGCCTTGTTGTCTGCCACTTTTTTCACGTCGTAGCCCCAGCGACGAGCAAGCTTAATGGCTGTCTCTACCGCCTCAGCACCTGTGTTCATAGGCAGAAGCTTGTCGTAGCCAAAGAACTTTGTGGTTTTTTCCATAAACTCGCCCATAAGGTCGCTGTAGAAAGCTCTTGAAGTCAGAGTCAGAACGTCCGCTTGCTTTTTCAGCGCATCGATGATTTTTGGATGGCAATGTCCTTGGCTTAGAGCCGAATAGCCCGAAAGGAAGTCGAAGTATCTCTTTCCCTCAACGTCCCAAGCGTAGATGCCCTCGCCTCTGTTTAGCACCACTGGTAGTGGATGATAGTTGTGAGCTCCATATTTTAGCTCTCTTTCGATATAATCTTTTGTTGTCATAAAGTTATTATATGTATTTTTGGTTATTAAATTTTTTACTCGAAAAACGTCGCAAAGTTAGCTTAAAAATTCCTTTTTTCCAAAAGAAAATATAAAAGGGAGAGATTTTATGCTAAAAATGCCAAAAAAATTTGCTGGATTCGGAAAAATGTTGTAAGTTAGCATTCGGAAATTTTTAACAACTAAAAAATACAAATAATATGTCAAAAGTAATCACATTCAACGAGTTACGCAGACTCAAAGACAGTCTTCCAGATGGAGCAATGCAGAGAATAGCAACAGAGTTAAACCTTGATGTAGAGACAGTTAGGAACTATTTCGGAGGTTGGAATCATGAGCAGGGAGACGCAGCAGGTTTGCACGTAGAGGCTGGTCCAGACGGTGGTATAGTAAAACTCGACGACACCACAATCTACGAGATGGCTCTGGGTATGCTGGAAAAATAATTTAGGAGAGAGAAAAAGATGGAATGCGGTTGCAAGGACTCATATTTGTAGCCGCATTTTTTTGAGAGAGGAGAGGGGCTTTTTGTATATGTCCTCTCTCTCTGGAAGGTTTTTTTTGAAGGGAAGTTGTTATTGTTGTTATAAGAAAAAAATAAAGGAGTTTAGAATAGATGGGAAATAGTGAAAATCAGGACAATAAGGATTTAATACAGGTTTATATAAAAAGTATCTCTGCCTCGCAGCAGAATAACCAGTACCGCATCATAGAGCTTGGCGAGACCAATGGAAAAAGGGTGATGAGGGTAGTGCTGGGAATGTTTGAGGCGGAGCTTATTGCAGCGGCGCTTGGCAATAGAATTTTTAAGCGTCCTATGCCTTATCAGGTGCTTAACGATGTTATTAAGCTCTATCATATAGAGCTCCGCGAGGTGGTGATTTTCGGAGCAAAGGACAAGGTGATATTCTCGAAGCTTGTGCTGGAGCAAGACACCAATAAGCAGGAACTAACTGTCAGAATATCAGACGCTTTAGCTTTGGCTGTAGAGACTGGTTCGCCGATTTTTGTGGAGCGCTACATAGTGGAGGAGTTTTTCAGAAACTTGGCAGAGAATCCGCAAGAGGTGCTGGTAAACAAGCTTCCCATAGAAGCAATGTCTATATCTGAGCTGGAAGATGAGCTGAATCGTGTAGTAGAGATAGAGGACTACGAGGAGGCAGCAAAGATTCGCGACGAGATTGCAAAGAGAAATGTTTCAGAACAATCACAAACCAAAGATAATAATTCGTTTAACCAAAATACAAACAATAAAGATGAGATTTAGACTAATAGTAATGAACTTCCTACAGTTTGCTGTATGGGGAGCGTATTTGACATCAATGTCAAGATATTTAGGACCAGTAGGGCTTGGAGGCCACATTGGAATATTTTATTCCGTTCAAGGAATTGTATCTATATTTATGCCTGCTCTGATAGGCATTATAGCAGACAGATGGGTACCTGCACAGAAGCTTTTGGGTATTTGCCATTTTTTAGCCGGGCTATTCATGATTTCTGCAGGAATATATGGAGTAAATGCTGGAGATGCAGTAAGTTTTCCAACGCTTTTCTCGCTATATACACTTAGCGTGGCTTTCTATATGCCAACCTTGGCTTTGTCTAACTCGGTGGCTTATAGTATTTTAGAGCAAAACGGACTGGATACAGTCAAAGCATTTCCTCCGATTCGTGTGTTTGGCACAATTGGATTTATCGTATCTATGTGGGCGGTAGATATTTTGGGATTCCAGACCACGCCTGCACAGTTTATTTTCAGTGCTGTGGTAGGATTTGTCTTGGCGATATACGCCTTTACACTACCTAACTGCCCTGTAAACAAGAGTGTAGAGAAGAAGTCGTTTGTAGAAGCCGCCGGGCTGAATGCCTTCCGCCTGTTTAAACAGCGAAAAATGGCGATTTTTTTCCTATTCTCGATGCTTTTGGGTGTGTCGCTGCAGATTACAAACGGTTTTGCAAACCCATTCATTTCGAGCTTTGAGTCGGTGCCAGAGTATGCAAACACCTTCG
>CAYFSY010000015.1:0-4104 GCA_964345905.1 uncultured Paludibacteraceae bacterium
CAAGACACCACTCTGCAGGTTCTATGTACTGCTGTGCCAAACAACAATATCACCCCTGCCGACATCACCTACTGGGTAGGTAGCGGTAGCAATGAGGCTATAGTGATACTCAACACCTGCACTCCCGATACAGCTTTGGCTTGGGGTGTGAGGTTCAGTGCCGATAGCATCTTGGTGCAGTCGCTTCTGGATACTATCGTGGCGAAAGATAGCCGCTTTTCTTACACGCTTGCAGGCACTTGGCTCTCTGGCATGAGCTTTACCGAAAACGGTGTTGTGCTCGACAATTCGGGCGACTACCTGATGTTCAACGTCGATGAGCTCCCAACAAACTTCGGAATTTCAGAGATGTGGGTAAAATCTGGCTCAATAGCGGAGTTTGGCGGCTATAGCTGTGCTATTGCAGACGACTACTGGACAAACATATGGACTACAGAGGTTACTCCTGTAACGGCTCCTGCCGTAACTGCTACGCCTATCGCGACAACCGTCTCTATGAAGGTTTATCCAAATCCAGCGGTGGAGCTCGTAAGAGTTGAATCAGAAAGAGACTTCGAGGGCGAGGTGCAAATCATCTCACTCGAGGGCAGAGTGTTGCGCAAAACTAACTTCACAGGAACAACTGAAATCTATGTCGCTGACCTACCTGCGGGCGTTTATTCGCTCAGAGTAGTAGGCAAAGATGGAGTTTATGTATATACAGAAAAAATGGTTTTATATTAAAAGTTTTGTTTTAAGAGGGAGACCGCCTTGTGGTTTAATTATGCCATAAAGCTCAGACCGCAAGGCTGTCTTTTTTATTGAGAAAGAGAAGTTAATTAAAAAAGAAAAATGAGAAAGATATTATTCACACTTATTATGTTAGCGGCTTTACCACTAAGCCTCTTGGCTCAATTCGACGGCATTGTTGGCACAGAGGGCTGTAAGGCAATTATGTACAACGACCCAAGAATAGTTGGTTGGGCTACCAAGTGTACAATTCATCGCGGATACCAGAATATCGCCGACAAAAGTTTGGGAAGGGTAAGCCACGGCTCAGAGAGCAATGCAGTCGGACCAATTTTAGATGCCGACTCCACTAACACAATGGCTTGCGTAAGCCTCGGCGATAGCGGTGTGGTGGTCTTAGAGTTTCAACATCCCATAATGGATGGAGAAGGCTACGACTTCGCTGTGTATGAGAACTCTTTTGGAGACACTTTCCTCGAACTTGCCTTGGTGTATGTCAGCTCAGACAGCGTCAATTGGTTTGGTTTTCCTACAACATCAAACACTCCTACAGACGTTCAAGTAGATGGCTTCGGCAATATAGATGCTACGAAAATAAATAATATAGCGGGCAAGTACCGAATTGGCTGGGGCACACCGTTTGACCTCGCAGAGATTTACGACGACCCAAATCTTGACAAACAAAATGTTCGATACGTAAAACTTGTGGATGTGATAGGCACTATTGACCCACAGTACGCTACACGCGACTCTCGTGGCAGAATTATAAACGACCCATACTCGACGCCATTCCCTTCAGGAGGCTTCGACCTTTCGGGCGTGGCTGTCTTGAACCACAACGTACCCACCTCGACATTTGAACCTCAGATAGAGATCAACATATTTCCAAACCCTTGTGTAGATGAGCTGTATGTAAAGGCAGACAATTGCCAAGTAACACTCTACACCATATTTGGACAAAAAATTATTTCAAAAAACACCTCCTCAACTATCGAAAAAATAACAACCTCTGAACTCCCTCGTGGCATCTACATATTAGAGATAAAGCAAGATGGCAAAGTGGTAAGGACAGAGAAAATTGTAAAAAACTAATTGTAAAATTGCTTTTGTTTCAGCAAAAAAATGTTTTTTGAGAGAAAAAAATGAAAAAACTAATTATTACTTTAGCAGCTGTAGCAGCAGTACTCACAGCGTGTCGCAAAGAGATTCCTTTCGACCCGATAGAGATTCAGACTACCAAGGGATTCTACCTGCTCAACGAGGGGAATATGGGTAGCAACAAAGCCTCGCTCGACTACTACAACTACGAGACAGGCGAATATATGCTCGATATTTTCCCAAAAATCAACCCAGATGTGGGATTCAAGCTCGGCGATGTAGGTAACGACCTGCAAGTGTATGGCAATCGCCTCTATGCCGTCATCAATCTATCAAACATGGTAGAGGTGATGGACAAGCAGACAGGTGAGCACATCGGTAGCTTTACCGTGCCAAACTGTCGCTATATCGCCTTCTATCGCGATAAAATGTACGTCACCTCCTATGCAGGCAGGGTCAACGACGGCGACCAGCTTGGGTTTGTAGCGGAGTTTGATACGCTTACCATGCAAGAGACCAGACGAGTAGAAGTGGGCTACCAGCCAGACGGACTGGCTGTAGTAGGCGACAGGCTCTATGTGGCAAACTCTGGAGGCTATAGGCGCACCTCAGGCTACGACAACCGCCTCTCTATAATCGATTTAAATACGATGAAGGAGATAAAAAAACTCGAGGTAGCCATGAATCTAAACCTCGTCAGAGCAGACAGCAAGGGTAACCTCTACGTCTCTGCTCGCGGCAACTATACAAGCATAATGTCAGACATCTACAAAATAGACTCCCAAACCGGAAACATCACACCGCTGGGGATAGAGAACCACAAATTTCAGATAGTGTCAGACACGCTCTTTGCCTACTCTGCAAACGAATCTACAAATGTTAAAAAGTTCGTTATCTACGACTTGAAAAATTCAAAAGTTATTACAGAGAATTTTATAACAGACGGCACAGATTCGAAAATCAAACAGCCTTACGGTATCTACTACAACCAGCAGAGGCAGGAGATTTATCTGCTCGATGCAAAATTCTACACCATTCCGGGCGAAGTATTCTGCTACTCCAAGGCGGGCAAGCTGCTTTGGCAGCACCAGACAGGAGACATCCCAAGCTCTATGGTATTTATAACAGACTGAAAAGAGTCTGTTATTTTTTATGTGTAAAACACACCTAAAGTATTGTAAAAGACAACATAATTGCTAAAAAATTAGTACCTTTGTGCTAAATTTTATTTTTCTACACAAAATTTTTTATATAACTGCTTATGCGTAAACTTCAACTAACTTTTTTGATAGTGCTTTCTCTGGCAGTATTTTCGTGCCGCAAAGTAACCTCTGCACAAGAATACAACGAGCTAATTACCAAATGGCACGAACAAAACTGGCAATATTTAGACAGCCTCGAAACCCGTCTACTTGCTGTAGAGTTTGGCGATACTGCTTCGGCAAACGCTATCTGCAATCAGATGTACAATCATTTGGATTCGCTATATATTAAACTTAACGAAATGGAGTATCCACGCGAAGCAAAGCAGTTTCATGCTACCGCCAAAGAGCTGGTAGTGTTTCTGCGCGATAGCACAGTCCCTGCATTTCGCCAGACTACGCTCTACAAGCCAGAGACAGTCGAGTGGTACGACTCTTGGCGTAGTGTAGATGCTCTTTTAGCTGGAGAAGCCTCAAAGATTGAGGATAGGTTGATAGAGGAGCAAATCAAGTTTACCGAAAAAATCAGTATCAATTATTAAACCCTGTTTTATCAAAAGAAAAAAATGAACATCTCTCTTAGGAAGCGACAACCAGACCAGTGTGGATTTGTGGATTTTTTGCAAAACATTCATACAAAATCCTCTGTCGGTCGTAAGCGGCTCTTTCGTCAAGAGTGGCTTACGGAACGCAACTCCATAGAGATAGAACTACAGAATACAGAGCAACTTCGCAAGGCTTTTATTGCAAAAAACATTCGAGGAGCCAAGCATTTGCAGATGTTTCTTTCTGATATAAAAGATGTAGAAAACACGCTTCAACACCTCTCTGCCAAGCACTCTCTGAGCGAAATAGAGCTTTTTGAGATAAAGAGTTTTGCTTTTTCGGCTAAAAAATTCTTTGAGAAATGGCAGGAGCTGTGCGATGAACACTCAATCTCTGTGAGTGGATTAGAGGAGTTTGCCGCAGATGTTTTTGTAGAAACAATCAAGATACTCGACCCAGAGAACACCTCTGTGCCTACGTTTTATCTGTATAATTGTTATAGTACGGAGCTTGAGAGGTTTCGCCATGA
>CAYFSY010000015.1:4114-10895 GCA_964345905.1 uncultured Paludibacteraceae bacterium
ATAGCTGAACTGCAAGCAAAGATATTTGATGAGGAGGATAGAGTAAAAACGATGTTAAGCCAAAAGCTACAGCCTTTTGCTCAAGACCTGCTCGTAGCATTAGGCACAATAGCCTATATCGACCTGCTGCAAGCTAAGGCTGAGTTGGCAGTATCGTTTGGCTTATGCTATCCAAAAATATCTACCGAGAGAACCCACTTCTCAGAATTATTCAACCCGCAAGAGCGGCAGAGGATAGAGCAAAACGGCGGCACTTACCAGCCTACCAACATTGCATTTGGTCGCTACCCAACGCTTATAACAGGAATAAACATGGGAGGCAAGACCCTTACGCTAAAGACCGTAGGACTCTGCCAATACCTGCTCCAATATGGATTCCACCTGCCTGCAGAGGAGGCAGAAATAATGATTGTAGATGACGTAATGACCAGCTTCCACGACGATTCGTCGAGCGAGGAGGGACTTTCGTCTTTTGCATCGGAGATGTGCAAGATGAACGATATAATCTGCTCGCTTAGGCAGAACCCCAGCATCTTGGTGCTGATAGACGAACTTGCTCGCACCACCAATCCACGCGAGGGGACAGCCATAGTAGAGGCGATGCTCGAAATTCTACAAGAGCACTCTGTCCCTGCGTTTATCTCTACCCATTACGACACGCAAACCGCCTCTCGTCGCCTACGCGTAAAGGGACTTCGTGAGGAGTTTCTTGCGGAGTCGCTATCAAGCATTAAGGCACTCAGCAGAGCCATAGACTACAGCCTCATCGAAGACCGCACAGAGACCGCACCAAACGAGGCACTCCGAATAGCCGATATGCTCGGCATCGACACTCTACTGATAGAGAAAGCAAAGGGGAAAGTAAGATAATTTTTTATTAGTGCCCGATAAAATTTTGACTAAATAATTTCTTGAACCAATACTTGTAGGGGCATACCTGCGTGTATGCCCGCATCTAAAGGTCTATTGCCGTCGGTTTCAACCGACGGTTACGGTACAATCCTTTTGAGGGATTTATCCCAAACCTATCAGCACCAATATCGTTTGTTTTACCTTCTGGATGGGGCTATCCGCCCCAAACCCCGACCTTACTTTCTTTTCTTGTAAAGAAAATGAAAGTAGGCAAAGAAAAGAATTGCGGCGAGCTTACGTCTCGACCCACAATCTCCTTGTGAGCTAAACGATATATATTCATTCGCCTAAATCATTATTCCACAACAAAATAGCTGTATTGCGAATGAATCGGATATCGTTTTTAACGCTCCCTTCGTCGTGTGGGTACCCCGAGCCTTCAGCAATGCCGCTGGAGCAGTCGTATTATAAACACAAGTCAGCATAATTTGGAGCGACAACCACCTATGTTCACAAAAAGACATAATTAACTTAGATTCAGATGATTACAAGAGTACGTTTGAGTTTTATCGGACAGCAATGATAATTTTTCATCAAAAAAAAACAGACTCAAGCGGTTTAGCCTTGAGTCTGTTTTTTTACAATCCATTTTACTTTGGATTAAATCTCTCCCTTTTGTATTTTTTCGTGCATAGCTTGAGCGGCGCGCTTGCCGTCACCCATAGCGAGTATCACCGTAGCTCCACCGCGAACAATATCGCCTCCTGCAAAGATTGTAGGGATTGACGACTGCATTGTAGAGTCGTCCACGATGATTGTGTGCTTTTTAGAAATATCCAGACCATCTACAGAGCTCGGTATCAGCGGGTTTGGCGAAACGCCAACAGCAACTACAACTGTGTCCACATCTATAGTCTCGATAGCTCCCTCTATCGACTCTGGCGAACGTCTGCCAGAGGTATCAGGCTCGCCAAGACGCATCTTCTGCAGACGCATCTGAGCTACCCTGCCTTTCTCGTTTGGCAGGTACTCTATCGGGTTGTGTAGGGTCATAAACTCTACTCCCTCCTCTTTTGCGTGGTGAATCTCCTCCAAACGTGCAGGCATCTCTTCCTCCGAACGACGATAGACAATCATCGCCCTCTCAGCACCAATACGCAAAGCCGTGCGGACAGAGTCCATTGCAGTATTACCTCCGCCTATGACAGCTACTCGCTTACCACTCAGCACAGGTGTTTCACCATCTTCGGTACGACCAGCACCCATAAGGTTTACCCTCGTCAGATACTCGTTTGATGACATTACGCCACTTAGGTTTTCTCCCTTTATGTGCATAAAGTTTGGCAATCCCGCTCCAGAGGCTACAAATATGCCACGGAAGCCCTGCTCTTCCAGCTCGTTTATAGTGATAGTCTTGCCGACAATCATATTTTTGCGGAATTCCACACCCATTTGGCGCAGGTTCTCTATCTCGAAATCAATAATATCGTTTGGCAAACGGAACTCGGGAATACCATACTTCAACACACCGCCAATCTCGTGTAGAGCCTCGAAAACAGTTACAGAATAGCCATATTTTACCATGTCTCCTGCAAACGAAAGTCCCGCAGGACCAGAACCTACTACGGCAATTTTAATGCCGTTTTTATTGGTAATTTCAGGCACATACATCTCGCCTGAATTTCTCTCGTAGTCTGCTACAAAGCGTTCAAGATAGCCTATTGCCACAGGCTTGCTCTTCATCTTATGGTGAATGCAACGGCTTTCGCACTGCTTCTCTTGTGGACATACGCGTCCGCATACTGCTGGCAGAGCCGAAGTCTGTTTGATTGCTTTAGCTGCATTCAGGAACTCCCCCTTCTCCACACACTTTACGAAAGTAGGAATATTTACTCCCACAGGACACCCCTCAACACAAGTTGGAGTAGGACAATCCAGGCATCTCTTTGCCTCCATCATAGCCTGCTCTGGGGTTAGTCCCTGCTGCACCTCCTCGTAGCTATGCCTACGATACTCTGCATCAAGTTCAGGCATCTTTACTCTCTCAATCGCAACACGCTCTTTGCCTGTCATCGTTTTTTTCAACTCCTTACGCCAATCTGCTTGGCTGTCAAAATAGTTGGTATCCATATTCTTAGATTGTTATTTTTTGTTATAGCATATAGTTTACAAAGTTACAATTTTTTTATAAAACTACTAACATTAGTGCGAAAATAAAGAGTAAGAAGCAAGGTAGGAACAGAAAGATGAAAAAAATAGGGACAAACCCTAAAGGTCTGTCCCTATGATCATTATCGTCTAAAAATTATTTTACTCTTGTCCCTTTCTGTTTCGACGCTTTAGGAATATGTAGCCCAAACCCATTGCGATAGAGGCCAAAATCCCACTGCCAACTGGTGCCCAAGATTGTTTTCTGGTAGAGGGTCACCACTTGGAGGCACAATAGCAGAAGCCGCAAGTAATCTGCTGCCAGCTTTTGGGTTGCCCTCTGGATTTACACCAGCCATCATAATGACGGAGCCGAAGGGAGCCTCTAAGCTTCTGAATTGGTCTAAGTCAGCATTGTCGTACATATCTCTGCTGTCGTCCTGATAGACATATTCGTAATCATCTAAGCCGTAGAGCGAACCAGTAGTATAGGAGAGGTCTCTGAAAGAGGTGTGTTCATATAGGTAATTCTCTGCATACTGCGAAAACATCAATGAGCCAGAGCTCAGCAAGAGCACACTCAAAACTAATCTTCTTAAAACTTTCATCTATTTCTATTTTTTTTAATTTTTACTACTAAAAACTTAATTACTTAATCTCTTTATTTATCTTATAACAACCTTTACAGTCTCTAGAGAATTGCCTGCACGTAGTGTAGCAAGACAAACGCCCTGTGGCAATGTGTTGAGGCTAAATTCGGTGAATCCATCGTTGATAACGTTGCTGAACACAACCTTACCTGCGATGTCGTGCAGAGCGATAGTGCCAGCCTCGCCAGCGTAGTTGCTAACTACAAGCGTGTTGCCACCTGCCACGTAAGCCGATAGAAGCTGAGCATTCTCTACAACCTCTGTGCCTGTAGGAGTAGCAGCTATAAGGAAGCGTCTCTCTATGAGGTTCTTCACTGTTGGGGTGTAGGTGTAGGTAGTAACGTCTGCCTGTAGAGGAGTGTTAGCACCTGTCACCAAGTCAACCAACGTAAGGTCTGAGTAGTTCTGTAGGTTGTCTGTCTTCAGAGTTAGGGTATGAGGTATGATACTATCTGCCTTCACCGAAATATAGGTGCCTACCATAGTTTCGTTTGCCGAAATCTGCATATCGCCGTCTGGGCTCTCTGCAAAGATAGCTGCACGTAGAGGCATACCTTGCTTGAATCCATCCCAACCGTTGTCGAAGCCTGCAGTAGTACCAGCCTTCTCTATTAGAAGTACTGCGTCTGCTGAGTAGCCTGAGCTAACTACCACTCTGAGGTAAGCTCCGCGGTCTGCTGGAGACTGAGCTGGAGCCTTCTGAACCTTAGTGTTTGCATGGTTAGATGCATAAGCAAGGGTAAGCTGTGAAGTTTCGTTAGCTGCATCGTAAGTATCTGATGCAAATTTTACCATAAAGCCCTGCATAGATGGTATCTCGCTATTCCAAAGTGGAGTAGCAGCATTCTTTACAATAGCCATATAGAGACCTGGAGCCTCAATAGTGCTATCTGGTAGTGCAGTAGTGTTTCCTGCTTGTGTCTTCCAATCTGCTATGCTACCAGTGTTGTAGATATAGACTGTCTTCTCTAGGTCTGAATCGAATGTAATAGCCTGCACGTCTATAGCCGAAGTGTAGGAGTTCCCGATGATATTTTGTCCTAAGCCGTAGCGACGTACATTTGGGTCTGTTGATGATGAGCCTGTTACCTCTGCAGCCTTACGAGTTACAGCTACTGACTGGTCACCAAATACAAGCTTACCTGTGATAGAGTATTTGTCAGGAGCGTTTTGAGTAATCTCATAACCGCTGAAAGCTATAAGAGCATCGCCAGCACCCTGAGGAATCCATTTGTCGTAGAATCTATCTGTAGCGTTGCGCGACTCGCTATACTCGCTTATCCAATATGAGTTGTTTGGAGCTGTAGTAGTGTGTTTGCTAAAGCCATTAGCAGCTGTAGTACCAACGATCTCTACAGGAACTCCGAAGAACTGCCATGAGTAGCTTGTGCTAAATGTCTGTCCGTTGGTTGGACTTGCAGGATTGTTGTCTGTCCAAGTCTGTGGGCTAGAGTATTTCTTAGCCTTGACACACATCTCTACAGTAGCGTGAACTACCTGAGTAGCATCAGCAACTAGGAATGAACCGTTTGCCTGTGTGCCATTTGCTTGTATCAATAGCTTCTGAGCATCTGCCTCAGTGCTATAGCCTGTAACTGTGCCTGTAACTGTAAGCGATGCAGCAGGAGCGACAATCAGCTTTTTGGAGCTTTGGTTCTCGAGTTTAGCTACAGTTATGTTGCCTGCAATAACAAGGTCTTGAGTAGCATTTACATCAAATATCAAATCCTCTGTAGATGTAGGAGCTACGCCATTGCTCCAGTTACCTGCAGTAGCCCAATCTGTAGTGCCAGCAGCGCCTGTCCAGTAGTTTGGAGAGGCAGCAGCACTAGTTATAACCACTTCATCTAAAAAGAAACGAGCATCTTTATCTTGCACACCTTCAAATGAAATTTGAGTGGCACTTGTTCCTCCAGTGATTTGAACCGTAATATCTGTCCAAGCACCTTTATTTATAGGAACAGTCACTGAGTTTACACCAGCGTTAGCACCAAAAATAAGACTTCCGCCTCCGCTTATCTTTACTACCATTGTTGTTTGTTCGCCACTGCCATCCCAAGCTCCAGCTCTAAAAGTTAGAGTAGCATTACCACTACCACTAAAGTTTTCCAATAAGGGAGTCGTAGCCTCACCCTTTACTGAGCCGGTTCCCAGTTTTATACATTTGTCAGCTTTAAAACCCTTAACAAATGTCCAAGCTGGTGTTAGTGTGATGATATTGCCTTGTGCAACACTTCCATTCCAACCGCCACTGTTACCACCAGTACCATTCTGGTTGTCAAAATTCTGTGAAAAAATCACAGTCTGTGCTTGCATTCCTATAACGGAGAAAAGCACTGCAATTGTTAATAAATAAAGTTTTTTCATTCTTAAAATTATTCGTTGTTAATTATTTAATCATATTAAAAATAAATGTTATCCGCAACGTTAGTCATTATTTGTTAAAAAACCGTTACATTTTTATACAAATTATTTATCTACAAAACTGCCACCAAGTCCACACACCTGCAGGTGCCGGCATGCGTGTTTGATAGTGCTATTGTACCTATCAAAAATGTATGGACGAACACATAGGCTCACCCGTACATTATCCCTTATTATTTTTCTCTAATTCAAAAAGCTATCAAATCTGCTTGACATAGGCTCTACGACGCTTGTGAAGTATATGGTCAAAGTACTCCCAGTTGGCTTGATTCTTTGCGTTAGTCTCCAGTATCGACGTTGTCTCGGCAAATTCCACTCCATATTGCTGGAAGTATTTGATTTGATCGTAGAAGAAAAGTGCATTTACACCCTTATTTTGGTAGTCTGGACGTACTGCTATCAGCAGTAGGTCGAAGTATTTAAACTTCTTTGCCTTCAGCGCCTTTAGCAACCCATACCAGCCGAACGGGAATAGCCTGCCACGGCTTTTTTGCAAAGCAGCAGTAAGGCTCGGTATGCCTACTCCTACACCCACAATCTCGTCTTTTTCGTTTACAATCATTGTGGCAAAATCGTAGTTTACCAAAGGGAAATACATCTTGCTATAATACTCCTTTTGCTTTTTAGTCAGTGGCTGATAATTGTAGAGCGGTTGATAAGCCTCATCTATCACATCGAGAAAGGTATATCCAAATCTTGCAACAGCC
>CAYFSY010000015.1:10974-14320 GCA_964345905.1 uncultured Paludibacteraceae bacterium
ATTACGCACTTTAGCTACCTTGAGCTTGTATTTTTCCATCACAACATTGGCTACTCGCTCCATCTTTTCTGGAACTTTCTCTGGAATAAACACTCGATATTCCACCCAGTCGACATCTTTTTCAAGTCCGTAGACGTCCATATGCCTTACGTAGTATGGGAAGTTGTAGAGCGATGCCATTGGCGATACGTACTCGTAACCCTCTATGACCAAACCTTGGTGATCGAAGTCTGTAAAGCCTACAGGACCGTTGAGCTCGGTCATTCCTTTAGACCTACCCCAATCTCTGACCGCATCAAGTAGAGCGCTAGAGACCTCAAGATCATCCACAAAATCGAACCAGCCAAACCTTACCTTATTTTTATTCCAAGCCTCATTTGCAACAGGATTAATAATACCTGCTATCCTACCAACTATCTTTCCATCTCTATAAGCCAAAAACAGCTTACACTCTGCAAACTCAAAAACTGGATTTTTCTTTTTATTGAAAACGTTCATTTCATCCATTATAAGTGGCGGACAGAAGTATTTGTCACCATCATAAAGGTCTATTACGAACTTGATAAATTTTTTTAAATCTGATTTGCTTTTTACTTCTCTGATTTCAATCATAGAATAGTCACAATATAATTGTTACACAAAAATTACAATTAACTCGCAAAGGTACTTAAATTTTTTTAACTATGCGAATTTATTTGCTAAACCAACTTTGCCAAATGTAACTATACGACTTATCTATATGCCTGCGACTGAGGTTATCGATATCAAAAGTAGCTTTGAGGCTTTGACAAGATAGAGCTTGTCCTTTGAGCAGATGCAATGAAACGTCGAGCGAAATGTTTATAATGTTTGACTTGTAGAAATGCACCATTAGGTCTGTCCTGTTGTAGAGGCTTGTGCGATACATGAGGTCGCCCCAATAGAGGTGATTGCCATAGTCAGAGTAGAATTTCTGCTGTGGGTCGCCGTAGTAGAAGCTATTCCGGAACTCCAAGCCTCGATACTCCACCTCCGTCTGCCAGAGCAGTCCAAGTGGCATATAGTTTGGTGCTACGCCTCGATTTCGCTCCATCGCGGCAGATAGTCCGATATCTGTCCGAAGCTTATCTAAGCCTGTCTTTTCAGCAAAATCCAAGCCAACGGATAGCAAGGTTTTGTAGTTCTCTTTTACAGGGTTAAACGTCTCACGACTTTCGTTTGCCAAGTTGTTGATAACCATGTGGTAGAGGTATGTGAAATTTTGTAGATAAAATATGCCCGTCTGAAATTTCCCAGAGAAGCCTACAAAAAACGACTCATATACCAAAGGCTCCTCGTAGCCTGTCCAGTCGAGCCAAAGGTTAGCGTAGTTTTTGGTGTTGTAAGTGTATTGCAGAAAGATGCCGTTCATCACAGGACGACTCCACATCACCGAGTCGCTGAGAAGCATCAGAGGGTAGTTGCCAAGTAGCTCTTTTTTGGGGAATGCTCCGATTTGGAAGTTGAAATGCGGAATTGAGAACTGATAGTAGGCTATCGGTTGAACTTTTTGCAGAAACCGCTTGCTACCCCAGCCGAAAGCCACGTCTGCACCCGCAAAGATACGGTGGCGACAGCTATCCAGTCCCAAGCCAATCATCGGGGTCAGATGCGTCTCGGCAACTGTCAGCGAGCGCCTGCCTTGGAATTGGTCGAACTCGTGGTTGTCAAAAATATTGTGCATGCTCGCACTCCAAAGTAGCTTCTGTGCAGAGACTTCGCTTGTACCGAGAGCACTCAGCAGAATTATTATGCTAAAAAGATTTTTTTTCATCACTCTATTATTCTATGAAATATTTTTTTCAAATCAAAAACCTAACCTCTTTGAAGTAAAACTTCCGCTCCTCGCCTGCCTCTGTACGCAATGTTAGCAGTCCATTATCTGAGATAGAGATAATCTCGGCAGAAAACTCCTCGCCACTTGGCGTTTGATAACGGTAAAAGCCCTCTTTTCTGTAAAGATTTTTGGCATAGAGGTGGCGGAACTCATCTGTAGTGCTTTCAGAAAAATGCTCTACCGAGCTCAGAATCTCTGAAACAAGCACCTGAAGTTCGCTCTCTAAATCATATCCTTGTCCCGAAATCATACTCATAGAGATTGCAGTAGCCGAGTTCTCTACAAACTCCCGCTGATTCACGTTCAGCCCAATACCCACCACCGAGTACTTCATCTTTCCGCCAGCAATAATGTTTTCTATCAGTATTCCAGCGAGTTTTTTGTCGCCAACGAAAATGTCGTTTGGATACTTTATCTTTGCCTCAACACCTCTACTACTAAGCCATCTGATAATAGCCACAGACACCACTTTTGATAGCAGAAACTGCCTCTGAAGCGGGAACTTCCCAGAGTGCAACACAAGGGAAAAAAGAAGGTTTTCGCCTCTACAGCTCTCCCACGAGTTGCCCGCTTGTCCTCTGCCTGAGGTCTGAAACCGTGTGGCGAGGCAATAGCCGTTTGGCAAAACCTCCTCCGCCAACCGTTGCATTATAGCTGTGTTGGTGGACTCTATCTCATCTACCCAATGTGTTAAATCACTACTATTTGTCATTTTCAATTATGCGTAATATCTCTTTTTCAATCTCAGCAACCGCCTCTCTGCGACCATTAAGAAAGCCATTCGCCATAACCACCAAGCTATAACGCCTGCCATTTGCCTCGATGTAGCCAGCATAGCACTGTACCCCAGTGATAGAGCCAGACTTGAGGTGTGCAAAACCCTCAAGCGATGTGCCTTTCAGCAACCTGCGAACCGTGCCGTAACGACCCGCTATAGGCAAGGAGTGGAAAAAGACGTCGCGGTTTTTGCTCTTGTGCATATAGACAAGTATGTCGTTCAGGATGCTGGCTGTGAAGCCGTTGGTAGTGGTAAGTCCGCTACCGTCTTTCAAGTCCAGACGGCTACAATCAAGCCCTTTGCTCTGCCAAAACTCTTTGACAACCTTTATTCCGTCGGGGAAGTTGCCTTTGTCTGTTTTCATCAGCGAAAGTCTTTTTAGCAGAGACTCCGCATAGGTGTTATTTGAATATACGTTTGTAAGTCGAACTATGTCAGAGAGCGGTGGAGAGTATTGATAAATGATAGGCTGAGGCTGCTGTTTTTCGTACTTCTGTGGCTTAAACTCTACCCGCAAGTCGCCCTTTGTTGCCACTCCTACGCTTGCCAAAGTATCTCGTAACGACTGCAGAAGCACCATGTTTGGGTTGCCGATGTCAGCCTTTATCACAAAATTTGCAGAGTTTGCCTCAATCTTACCTGTAGCGTGGCGGTCGTTTTGGTAAGGCTTGCCAGAGAAATATAATGTTTCTTTTTGAAGACTTGTCGATTTG
>CAYFSY010000015.1:14330-15140 GCA_964345905.1 uncultured Paludibacteraceae bacterium
AAATATACATCATCGCCTACACCCTGCTGTGCTACGACACTGCTCGTGATTTTGCAGTCCTTTATATCTGGACTAAACCCTATAACCTTCGCCTTAGTGCCACTATTACCTGAGCTAAACGAAACCCTCAGCACATTGTCGGCAAACGAGAGTCCATAAACTCCCGCAGCGTAGTAGTTGCCAACATCGGGAGAGCTCCAACCGCTTGGAAGTGCCTCACGGTCGTACACGGAGACGTCTGCCACTATGTCACCTGCTATCTTGCTGATTCCTCGGCTCTTGATAATTTGGCTCCACTCCTTTAGGAAAGTTTCGCCGTTTGTGGCATAGGCAGAGCCAAGCATAGGGTCGCCAGAGGCTTTTATGATGATGTCGCCGTGCAGAGTGCTATCCTTTATCTCGCCTAAAAGCAGTATTTCTGTCTTAAACATAAAATCTTTGCCCAAAACTTCTAACGCTGTAGCGGTGGTAATAAGTTTAGTAATAGAAGCGGGAGTAAGTATTTGGTCAGCGTTTCGGCTCGCAACAGTTCTACCACTCTCAAGGTCGGTTACCACAATAGCAAAGTCCCGTATCGCCTGCGAAAACAGACTTGCTGACACGAATGTCAGGATAAAGGATATTATAATTTTTTTATAATTCATTAGTCGAAATGGCTATTTTACTTTTTTAGGGTACAAAGTTAGTGATTTTTTATGGAATGTAATAGTCTCACTATACTTAGACTTTGCTCAGTAGCCACTGCTCAATGACCGAAGTTTTTCCAGTTCAACGATTCAACAAATCATTCAATCACCGCCTTCGCCCGAT
>CAYFSY010000015.1:15150-19794 GCA_964345905.1 uncultured Paludibacteraceae bacterium
CCCTTACAGGATAGGACATAGCGAGGTATAGCCCGAATGTATCTTACCCTCTTTGATTACTAGCGGTGTCTCGTTGGTGGATTCTATGTGGTTTTGCAGCAGCTCTTTTGGGTTTTTCCAAAACTCCACCTCAAACACACCACGCCTGCCATTTTCAACAAATTTGGCAAAAAACTGATGAGCCACAAGTCCCATCGTTGGTCGTAGATTTATCTCTACACACGGATAGAGGCGAAGTCTATTTTTATGGAAAACAAACATATCCACACCTAAGTAGCCGTTGTATTCTACCGCTATTCTTTGCTGGATAAACTCCCCAAGCAGACGCTTTACACTCTCAAGCAGGCTCAATTGTATGCTCTCTGCAATACGGTTCTCAATCTCTTGGTCGCTTAGGAGCAGGTTACGCAGATAGGCTTTGCCGTTAGTCTCAAAGAGCGAATAGCCGACGAACTCCACCGAGCCATCTCGGCATAAAAACTCCATTGCAAAGTTCTCCTTGACGTCGTATTTTTCCTCGCAAACGATGTATCTCTGCTGTTGCAAAACCTGCCTAATCCAGCCCTCAACGCTTTGACTCTCCAAATCTTTTACAAAATAGACTCCTCTGCCACTCTCGCTTAGCGGCGATTTTAGCGTTGCCTCAGGAACAGTTTTGATAAAACTCTCGACTTCGTCAACCGAACGGAGTATTTTAGGCGGTTCGGGAAAGTCCGCTTCGGGAAGCATTTTATGTAAAAACTCCATTGCCTCTACGGCTGTCTGCCTCTCTGTGAGTGTGCGGATTGCGGAAAGTTTATCATCTGTAGGCAATAAATTTTCTCTAAATCCTATTTTTCGCAGTTTGTGGCACAGAGAGCGGTTCCATCCCCACGCTTGAATCTCGCTGATTTCATGCGGCTTTAATTCATCTACCAAAGAAAAATCTAACCCCAACTGCTCTGAGAGAAAAAGCCACTCGAGGTTCACCTGCGAGCGACTTATAGTACAACCATCCGAAATCCACAGCGGTAGCAGTGATAAATCTTCGGTAATTTTAACTACATTTTTCTTTGGCGTAAAATTTAGTTCATCAGCAGCTAGAGCTATCTCGTGGTCGGGATTGAAAACAAAAATCTTACCCATCTCTGAACTATCCTCAAAAGCCGAAAGAGGCAAAAGTTATTTGCCTTTCTCCCAATCGCCCAACTCTGCAGGACGCACAAAGGCACGAATAATGAGGAAAACACCCCAAATTATCAGCGGTAGGCTTAGGATTTGTCCCATATTGAGCAGCATTCCCTCCTCAAAAGCCTCCTGCGGATTTTTGATAAATTCAAGCAGAAATCTCGTTAGGAATATGCCGATGAGGAACACTCCAAAAATCAGCCCTTCGCGACGATATAGCTTTGCCTTCCAATACATCAACATCGTTATAGCAAAGGTAACGAGGCAGTATAGCATCTCATAAATCTGAGTTGGGTGCTTTGGCTCAGTCTGTCCGTCGCGGACAAAGATAAAGCCCCAAGGCATGGCGGTAGTTTCGCCGTAAATCTCTGAATTCATCAGGTTCCCAAGCCTTATCAGTGCTCCACCAATTGCCACACCAATTACCAACCTATCCATAACATATAGATACGATTTTTTTGTAACATTCCTTGTGTAGAGCCACATTCCTATGAGCAGACCGATTGCTCCACCGTGAGACGACAAACCGCCCTCCCACACTTTGATAATCTCAAATGGATTTTTGTAATAATACCAAAAGTCTCCACCTGCTCCATAGAATAGGCAGTGTCCGAGCCTTGCTCCGATTATCAGACTGACGGCTCCGTAGAAAAACATCTTGTCGCCCCACACCTCTGGTCTGTTCTCATTTTTGTAAATTCTGATTACAACAAGGTAGGCAAAATATATAGCCAAGCCCCATAGCAAGCCGTACCAACGGAGCGTAAGAGGTCCTATCGAGAAAATCTCAGGGGAAACGTCCCAAGTGATATATCCAAGCATAAATATCGATTTTTTTAGGTTAATTACTGCTTTTGCGAACAATCGCGATTGGAGTCTGTTGCGACGACTGCCCAAGCGGATTGTCTTTGAATAGTGCTTTTAGGAAATTGTTATCGAGACTCTTCGATGATTTGCCCAAAATCTCTACGTTCAGGTCGTTGGCGTCCAGCACTATAAACTCGTTGCCAAGCCTCTCTTTCATCTTACGAGCCACTTTGTCTGGATTGGCAGGAGCCTTTTTGGCATAGCGGTTGTAAGGCGGAAGTGTGTATTCGCATGGTCCGTCAATAGCAGCAGCCTTTGGACCACAAACTTTGTAGAACACCCCGCGAATGCCGAAAGGTTTTGTAACAGCCGCTGCCACACAACCAAGCAAGATGCGAGGCACGCCTACGTCCTCTATCGCCAGCTGCATCGTGTGCGGACTGCCAAGCCCGATACCGTAAGGCGATTTATATACAAACTTTACCAAAAACTTTGCCAACCACGAAGGCTTTATCTCGTCGATAGGATACGACCTGCCCTGCGTGATTGCTATAATTTTCTCGCTACAAAAGACAATGTCGCCCTCGCGACGAATATCCTTTGTGTATTTCTCTACAACATCTTCGAAAAGGTCGTCTCCCTGCATCACCACGTGAGTCTTGACAGGAATGCGAAGCCACTTTTCGCCGTTGATTTCTATTTCGAGGCTTTTGCCCTCATTTGCCTTATAATCCATAGTTGGTTATCTGATTTTTAGCTATTAAAGTTGCAAAGTTAAGAAAAAAAACGCTAACCTATTTTTTTTGTTAGCGTTTCTATATTTTTTTACTTGAAAATAGCTTTTTAGAAAGCAAATCCAACCGTTACGTACCAATTATTTTTGTAGAGTTTATAGTTGTCTCTCGTTTCTTTATTAGCATTAAGATTTATCATTCCCCAGTCGTAACCACCTTTGACGATAAAGTTTTTTATCTTGACTCCTGCACCCGGACCTATAAATAGATTGAAACGAGCAGGATCTAAATTTTTGAAATCCTCTATTGTAGATATCTCCGTCTCCTTATAAAGACTGATTGGGTCTCCTACCTTTTCGTCTGCTATGTAATTTTGAAGCTTTCCAGCTACATCAACTGAAACCTTTGGTCCTGCGTAGATAAAAAACTTAGAGCTTTCAGAGAATGGAATATTTACCATAAACCTCAGAGGCACACCAACAGTATGATATTGAGTGCTATAGCCTGTAAACTTATCATCTACCTTAGTACCCTTCCTATCATACGAAAAGGTATAGTCTAACCCCACATTCAACCCGAGAATCTTAAAGAAACTAAGATCGTAAGCAAGTCCAAAAGAGGCTCCGTTGATCATCTGTTTGTCTGTTGATTTTACACCGAGTACATCAACACGACTCACAGACATTGTGTTTAAATATCCCAAATTCAAGCTAAATTGTGCAGCCATATTTAGGCTAAATAATACGACAGCTACTACTGCCACAGATTTTTTGAAACTATTTTTCATATTTTTTTGATTTTTACATTTATCTATTTTTTACAACTGCTATCAGTACTTCCATATCAACGTTCCAACAATATTGTGCCTGTTTGTAGTGATATCTGCCTTAAAGTTTTGGTCATACATCTCAAATGGTGTAAATACTTGATTTTGTCGGTTATATACGTAAGCAAAATCCAGGAATATATTGTTGAATGTAAATCCCACACCACCAGTGCCAAATATTTGTGAAGCATCAATAAGGTATTCCATATCCGTACGAGTAGTATTTACTAGGAAGTCCCTATTTGCCTCAGGCTTTATTGGCGATGATATATAAGCAAATCCACCACGTAGCTTAGTACGCTTTCCTACACGTAGCTCGCCGCCAAACTTTACGGTATGGCTAGTACGTGCAAATTTAGTTACTGCCTCGTTTTCTATAGCAAATTCTTGGAAAAATGCATAATCTGAGTAGCCTTTGATTTTCTGAGTTTTTCCTACAGTAAGTCCATAATCCACATTCAGAGCAGCCCTTTTGCCTATAATAAATCCAGCCGAGAACTGAGCATTAAACGGTGAATGGTACTTATAACTTGTTGTAACCTCAGGAGACTGTAGGACACCTGTGCCTAGAGACGACGAGAGGTCTGCCATCTGTGTAGACTTAAACCTGTAGTATGTAGGTGTAGCAACCGAAGCTCCAAGCCTCATAAAATCTGTCGCACGCCATATAAGACCAAAGTCTAAGTTAAAACCCACACCGCTAGTATAGGTTCTGTTATAAAGAGCGAACTTATCTGGTGAAAAATCCTCAACATATCGGGTTTGAATCTCTTTGTAATAGTTTTCAAGCGATAGACCCAAACCAAAATACAACATATCGTTTACATTACCCGAATATGCAAATTTATAACCATCTACATATCCTCTCTCCACACTCTGAAAATCCATTTTTGGCTTACCTGCAAGCGCAGACCCCCAAGTAGTTGTAGCAGGATCCTCATCTGTTGGGTCTATAAGGTATCCCTGATAGCCAAGTATCGATAAAAAAGAGACATTCTGATTATTATATGGCTCATAACTGTCTGTGTGTGCGAGCTGCGAGGAGGTCAATCCATTGGTTATATCCACCATTAGATCTGTCAGCGAGTGGTCTATTTGGCCACCTACACC
>CAYFSY010000016.1:0-6768 GCA_964345905.1 uncultured Paludibacteraceae bacterium
AGTTCGACATGAGCAACTACCCAAGCGGTGTTTACATGGTAACACTCCGTGCAGGAAACTCTGTAGAGACGGTGAAAGTGATAGTTAAGTAAGCTGATAACTTAAAAGCATTATAATAAAAAGGCTAATCCTACATGGGTTAGCCTTTTTGTATCTGTTTTGGCGAATAACCCCGCAAGGGGTGATATGATTATAGAAAAATGCATCTGCCCACACACGAACCCCAAATGGGTGACATAATTCAATTTGATAATTATTGTTTTGAATATTCTAATTCCTGTATTACTAAATTTCTAAATTATAACAAGATAGCTCCATCCTGCTGGTGTTGCAAACGAGATTAGTGCTGAAGGTTTGGGATAAATTCCTCAAAGGGATAGCACCGTAACCGTTGGTTTCAACCGACGGCAATAGACCTTTGGATATTGGTAGCCACGCAGGTCTGCTCCTACAGGTATTGGTTCAAGAAGTTATTTAGTCAAAAAATTTATCGGACTAATATTAAGCTATTTGGATTTTCTAAGCTTATAGAGTAGGGGAGTGTGCTCAATAAATAGTTTTTCTCCTGTATCTTATAAGCTGTGATGTATTTATGATAAAGATGGATGGAGAAAAAATAAAAGAGGCTACCTAGTTTTGTAGGTAACCTCTTTTTATATAATACAACTATAAATTACTTAACAAAGCATACGTCTGTACGACGGTTTGGTAGATAGTCTATAGATGGAGCGCCCTTTACTACACCATTACCTTTGCTGTAAACGATACGGCTTGCATCTACACCATACTTCTTGATTAGGTGTTTGCGAACATCGTCAGCACGTCTGTCTGTAAGCTTTTGGTTGTTGTAGCGGTTTTTAACTCCTTGCTCGTCTGCATAAGAGTTGATCTCCACTTTCAATGATGGGTCTGCTGCAAGTCTGCGAGCAACCTCAGCCAAAGTTACTTCAGAAACTGGAAGTATGTTATATTTATCTGTATTGTAGTAAATACGTAGGCAGTTGTCTGCTCCCATATCTGCTCCTCTATTTTGGTCTGGACGAACGGTTTCGCCAAAGCTATTTACAGTAACGTCCTTTGGAGTGTTAGGCTCACGGTCGCGGATATCAGGAATACCATCACCGTCAGAGTCACGTAGATTCTCCATGTCGTCCTCTAGTGCCTTAACTCTTGGCTCTAGATCCTCAACCTTGTTTTTCAGATCGTCAACAACAGGCTCCATCTCTTTTACACGACGAAGAGCCTCTCTTGCATTTTCATCAGCCATATTTGGCTCGTACTGGCACATAGCCATGTCGCGAACGTGCATATAGTTTTTATGCTTAAGGCTATTGATTTTCCAACGAAGACCAAGACCTGCAAATGCATAACCATCGTCAGTGTTTCCTCTTACAGAAGCATCGTAGTTATCTTCTTGGTGGAAACGGTATTGGAAGTTTGCCAACACAGCCAGCCAGCGAGTAGCATTCCATTCAATAGTAGTACCTACAGGTATAGATAGAGATTTTGATTGAGCTAAGAAGTCTTTCTTGTCTGGGTTGTTGTCGCTAGGGATAACATTCAGTCCGTCACCATCCATAGGGTCTGTTGCATCTGGGAAATTCTCATGATAGCGCATGTCGTAGAACGATACACCACCACCAACATTCAGATACCACTGCCATTTCTGTGGACGGCAGTTGTAGAATAGGTTCAATACGTTTACAGAAGCTCCAAGAGTAAACTCATGATTTCTGCCATGGAACTTAAATACATCGCTATTGTGAACACCGATATTCTGATTTACGTATCTTGAAAAACCTCCATATGGAGCATATAGATACTCAAGATATACACCCCAAATAGGGCTGAATGTGTACTCAATATTCAAAATTCCATTGAGTTTGTCGAAAGTTGTTGGGAACATGTTCTCTCTTGCTTGAACCTGGTCTCCATCAAGTCTACCAATACCCAAGCTACCCATCAAAGACCAATGGTTAGCACGAGTACGGTACTGTACATACTCTTTTACAGTAGAATCTGGGTCAACTTTTACCCTTTTTACCTTCTGTTGCGAAAAAGCTGGCAAACACAACAAGGTAGCTAATAAAACTAATAATGATTTCTTCATAAATTTCTAAATATTCTTAATTAATTTTTTGTTTTTTCATTGATATTAATAAGCCCACAAATCTTGCTCAAAATCAAGTATAGCATTCTCTACTCTCTCTTGCTCCTGGCGGATTACGCGTGGATCTGTTATACCCTTGTCTATATCCTCCTGAGTGAGGTTGTAGTCTTTGATAATGTAGCTATTGTAGTAGCCTTCCATTAAAAACTTATCAAAAGTAACCTCAGAGATTGTGTTTTTCTCGTTCATCTTTACGAACTCCTCCTGAAGGAAAGGACGTAGCTTTTCGAAAGGAACCCAGAAAAATACAGAGGTATGCAGGTCTTCTATCTGACCATACTTTTCATCGTACAGCGGACCAACTGCAAGAATCCTGTTATGGAATGTAGAAGAAGCTTTATCGAAGTAATAAACCACCTTGAGGTAGTACTTAACTACACCTTTGTTTATGGTATTCACTCTACTCCAAGTATCTTCTCCTGCATTGTATCTAAGGTTTGTTGCATCTAAGAAGTCCTCTACATTCAATAGATTCTCTGGCTTAAATGGAGGACAATAAGTCTGTTCGAAAATCACCTGAGACTTGTATGCAGGCAATTTGCCTTCCAATACGTTAGATAGTATTATAGAATATAGATTCTGAGGTGATTCAGCATTCAGATCCTCACATGGGTAATAGAGCGGACGATTCTGTTGCTCACGTAGGTCAACAACGCGCAATACAGTTCTTTGCCAAATAATATCATCATTGCGAGGATTGGTAGATATTACCTTATCCTTTACATGCTCTGGCTTCACTTTTATTCTAGTCAGATCGCCATTGTCGTCGAAAAACAGCTGTGTGCTATCAGACGACAGCTTCTCTTGTGCATTTATAGCAACAGAGGCGATAACTAACATCATTAAAAACAATTTTACTCTTTTCATATTACAAATCCGTTATTAAAATTTATAATTCTTTATTTTTTATAACCTTAAGTTAATCAAGGTATATCAATTCTTGGGAATGCAAGCTCAGCACTTTTTGCACCAGTAACTTTAATCTTCTCAAACAATACTGGAGTACCAGATTTGATCTTTAAGAAGTTGTTTTTCTGTGCGTCGGTAAAGTTCTTGCCTCTTGATGCTGACTGAGAGAATCCTCCACGTCCGTCAGATATAGATACTGTAAACGACGTAACTGTAAATGATGCCTGTAGCAAACCATCTTCATACTCTGCTACCATTTCGGCATTAGCTAGAGCCTGACGGGTAAGTTTTACATTTCTATTAACAGTTGGGTTGTAGAGTACTACGTTACCTCCAGCATCCTTGAAACGAAGGAATGCAGTTGGGTTAGGCAGCGCTCTTACACGGAACTTACCAGTACCCATAGAAACTGTTTTTCCATCAACATTAGCAGCTACATTGATAGTAACACCTTCGTAAGTTGTAGGGCGACAGATATATCGACCATTGCCTTGACCCTCAAGTTTTGCACCTGTAGCAGAAACTGATAGTTTATCTGATGAGAAGCCAGGAACCGAGATACTAAGTCTATTAGCATAACCCATATAAACTACGTTCATATCCTCGTTCGCAATAGTAGCAGAAGGTGCTACTACAGAGTATTCGCTCTTGATTGGATATTCACGAGGCTCACCAGTTACAGGATCTTTCAATACAAGTTTACCCGTAATTTCTCTTGTGCCATAGCTTCCACCAGTTCCAACAGTGTAGATACCATTAGGATCAGTAACTTGTGTGCCATTCACAAAAATCTGTGGTTTAGCGTTTGTATCCCTTGCAGCAAGAATAATACGAGCTTTATACTGACCACCAGCTACTACAGTTTTAGATTCAGGGATAACCTCTGCAACAATTTCGTTTACACGGAAGTCGCCTGCGTCTGTCTGTCCCTTCAGATATTGGATAACCTCTGTCTGAGATTGGCGAATATCTGTCTGATATTTAGTCAAAATCGCTACACTTGCAGCAAGCGGCATAGACTCAAAATTCTCTTTCGACCAAGTTTCTGGCTTTTTGTCTTTATCAAAAATTCTATCGTACTCTTGGTTTTTCTCCTTATTATCGCCATATATACCTTTGATAAACTCGCGGTATTCGTCGATTTTTGCCTTCAGTTTATTACCTTGTCCGTTGACTATAGCATAAGTACCAGTTACGTTTGTGTCGTCCTCTTTCTTGATGCTACCATCTTCTCTGAATCCACCAGCCATACCGACCATCTCTTTCTTGAAAGTCTCAATACTATTGTATAGGTCGTTAGACTTTGATTCTACCTCCTTAGCCTTCTGAAGCCACTCGCCAATCTTCTCTGGATAGCGTGCATTTAGGTCTTCGAAAGACAGCATAAGGTATTTATTACGCTCGTTTGCCGATGTGATAGACGTAGCCAATCCTTTATTTACAAGCCTAAAACCCTTCAAGATGTCGGCAGATACATTCAGTGCAAGCATCGCTGTAAGCACCAAATACATCATCGCAATCATCTTCTGCCTGGGGGTTTCAGGACAATTTTTTGCTCCACTCATATTATTTCACTCCTCTTTATTTTTCTATTATTATGCAATTAATTATAGAGTAATTAACTGCGAATAGCATTCAACATATTACCATAAACGCTGTTGAGGTCGGTAACTTGTTTAGCAAGCTTTTCTGTCTGCTGCTTGTAAGTCTCCATCTCTTTAGCTGTGTTGGCAACCATATTCAACAATGTCTCAATGTTAGAAGAAGCATTGCTAAGTTTAGTTGTCTGGTCAGTAATAGTTTCTGCCTGAGCCTTGATGTTTTTAAGTTCAAGCTCATAGATAGAGTTGATAGCACTAATGTGGTTTCCAATAGACTCCGTATGTGCTGCATACTGTTTTGAGCCTACGCTGACATTTGACAAGTTACCAGAAATCTCTTGGTAAGATTTTATCATGTTTTCAGAAACCTCGTCTAAGCTCTTCTGCTTTGTAGTGAATGAATCAACTGCATCTGTAGCGGTAGAAAGGCTCTTGGCAAAATTGTCAGAGTTTGCTGCAGCATCAGATATATTACCAATCTGCTCGGCTGTCTGAGTAAGTCTTTTGATAGCACCCTCAAGACTCTCAGCATCTTTTTCATCAAGAGAGCCAGCAGGCATACCAGATAGACCCAATCCCAATCTTTCGTTTGCAGAAACTTGAGCTACTGGACCCTCGTTGTTTATCAAAAGCTGTGGGTAAAGATTTTCCCAATGATAATTTTTGTGAGGTTTTTCGAACACACCGATAAAGAACAGGATTGCCTCTGTCACCATACCAACTGTAAGAACGGTTCCTGCTCCTGGCCAGTGCATGATTTTAAATAACGCTCCGATAATAACCAATGATGCACCTATAGAATAGAAAGCTCCTACAGTGCGTTGTCCTGAGTTACTGTTGTACCAAGTTGCGAATTTACTTGGTTTCTTAATGGTTGCTGCTTGATTTTTTGCCATAATGCTAATATTATTTTTTTTTGTTATTAATTACTTTGTTACAATACTTTTGTTTTTTTCTTTGTGAGATTATTGTCCGATATAACTTCTTACGCAACGGAATCCAATAGAAGCGCTACGCTTGTTCTGATACTCGTAAGTTACAGTTGCACATTGTAGGAATGCAGCCACATCTTTCCAGCTACCACCGCGAACCACTTTACGGCGCATTACCGCTGGGTCGTCTTTTTTAGCTTTGTAGTTGTAGTGAGGATTCATGTCCAAAGTAAATGTGCCTGACTCGTCGTCGTAAGTAGTAACAGTCCACTCAGCTACGTTTCCAGCCATGTCAAATAGACCAAAGTCGTTTGGAATATAATTTCCTACTCTGCAAGGATAGAGATATCCGTCTTCTGTGTAGTTACCTCTCATAGGCTTGAAGTTTGCAAGGAAGCAACCACGGTGGTCGCGGATGTATGGTCCACCCCAAGGGTAGATTACATTATGTCTGCCACCACGAGCAGCATATTCCCACTCAGCATCTGTAGGTAGACGCCACTCCTGAGCTCTTGGCTGACCTGCATTGCGGTAGAGCGAAGTTCTCCACCAGCAGAAGGCTTGAGCCTGATCCCAAGAAACACCAACTACAGGGAACTCGCCAAAACCGGGGTGCGAGAAGTAGTTCTGCATCATTGGCTCATTGTATGAGTATGAGAAGTCTCTCATCCAAACCATTGTGTCTGGATAGATATTGATAATCTTTGTAGAGATGAGGTCGCTTCTGTGGCGAAGTGGCTTAACAAGAACTGTATCACCGATAGAACCATCAGCGTTCATCCATGCTGAATCCACTCTAACCTTTGCTTGTGGGTTATAGGCGTTGATATATGGGTTAAACTCATTACCTGGTAGAGCAGCTTGGTCATAATTCACAAATTTGTACTTATAGATAAGTATGTGAGCATTGATTTGTCCATGCTCAATCATGTCAGGACCATAGAAATACATCTGCTGAACAGCGTTCCACTTGCCTGATTTTGCATCATCATTCTCATCGTACTTCTGCTTCCATGGAATTTTTGTCTTCCAATTTAGAACACTATCCATTACAGGACCTTCTAAAGTGTAATTAGCACGCTCTTTGAACCATTTAGCAGCTTCGTTTTCATCTACCTGATCCATCTCTGTTAGCAGTTTTGTACGAACGATAGAG
>CAYFSY010000016.1:6778-19422 GCA_964345905.1 uncultured Paludibacteraceae bacterium
AACAAATTGGCGATACTCGCCGTTTGTAATCTCGGTTTGGTCCATCCAAAAAGCGTCGATAGATACCTGTCTTTGAGTAGATTGCAATGCCCAAGTGGCTGATTGCTCGTTAGCTCCCATATTAAACGAACCTCTTGGTACAAATACCATACCATAAGGAGCAGACTCTTTCTTGGCTTTGCTATAAACTCCAACCAAATGTCCTTTAGGCTTTCCACAGCTTGTAAAACCTAATAATAATGCCATTACAACGGCAAAAAATAAATGCTTCTTCATATCCATATTCATTTATTATGTTTATTTCAATTCTAAAATTCTGTGTTTGTTCTTATGTCTATTACCCTTTTTTTTTAGGGGGTTCCATTCACACTACACTTTCAAGTGGCAAAGATACGTATTTTTTTTTAATGGACCCACATTATTAGCTAAAAATTTTAAAAAAATATCATAACTTTCTGATTTACACTACAAAATTCTTATACTTTTTGAAGCCTTACTCTTATCTCTAACTAGTGAAAACTCATAAGATGCAAAAATTTCGTGTGACCAAAAAGTTTTTGTTATTAATTTGCTTGTAGGTAAATCGCATGTGTAACCTAGTTTAAAACCCTCAAAAACCCGCATTCCAGCCATTATAGAGAGTGCGTCTTGAAAACGATAGCCTCCGCCAATCCAAAATTTATCTCTGATATCAAAGTTTGCAGCTATACTTGCTGTCCACGAGACAAAGTCTGACATTATAAAAGCATTGGTGCGAAGCTTTAGATTTGGATTATTTGTGAATCTGAATTTATAACCTCCGTGTAGTTGCAGTAGGGGATTAACTTTGAAAGAGGCTTTGTCTCCAAGCGTGATTTCAGGCGACGTTAGGTGTGTCAAAGATAGTCCAACATCGTATCTATCTGGCTCTGTGTACTGCACTCCCAAACCTAAATCAAATCCAACGCCTGTCTGCTTACCTAGTGGTATTTTAGGGTCGTTTTGTGTGTGATATCCGTCGTCTGAGCTAATTCGAGCGATATTTATGCTGTCTCCGTTGCATATTACGTTTAGTATGCCAATATTTGTGGCAAAACTGAAGTAACCCTTACCTAGAGGTTGTTTGTAGGCATACATGAGTTTTATTTGTTGGTTGTTGAATACTCCAAATATATCGCTCAAAAACTGTAGTCCTGCACCATGATTCCTCCCGAATAGCTTAAACGGCATATCTGCCGAAAGCATAGAGACAATAGGTGCTCCCGGCATGCCAATCCATTGTGTGCGCTGAAAAATAGATACTTGAATCATATCTCTATTGCCCACATCAGCAGGGTTGACGAGCGACAAATTATTCATATATTGTGAAAATTGCCCGTCAAACTGTGCCGACACAGAACTACTACCTGCCAAAAGAGCCAACACTATGGCTATCTTGGTTGTAGCAAGCTTCAGAGTATGATATTTTTCTATCACAATAAAGTTCGATTTTAATACTCGTCTTCGTTGAAGAAAAAGTCCTCTTTACTTGGATAGTCTGGCCAGATATCCTCTATATTGTCATAAACATCTCCTTCATCTTCAATCTCTTGCAGGTTTTCTATTACCTCAAGCGGAGCACCTGTACGCATTGCGTAGTCTATCAATTCCTCTTTGGTTGCTGGCCATGGTGCATCGTCGAGTTTAGAAGCCAATTCTAATGTCCAATACATATTAAATTACTATCTTTTTTGTTAAATTAATTTATTGTTGAAATTTTCACCCCAAAAAATAGGGGGTGCAAAGTTAAAATAATTTTTTTAGATTAATCATGATTCTCTGATAATTTTAGCGCAAGCATAAAAAAGTAGTCAGAAAGGCGGTTGATATATATTATAATGTCCTCTCTTACAGGTTCCTCCTCTGCCATTTCTACTATAACTCTCTCCGCTCTGCGAGCCACAGAACGGCAAATGTGGGCTATAGACGACACTTCATTGTCTCCATAGACTATAAAACTCTTGAAAGGTGGAAGTTTTGAACCAATCTCATCAATACGAGTCTCTAATTCGCCAATTAGACTGGTGTCGAACTCTACCTGCTTGCCTTGATAGTCTGGTGGAGTAGCCAAAATTCCGCCAACCGAAATCATCGATTGAGAAATCTTATATATAAATTGCTTGGTCTCCTTGTCGTCTAACTTGCTGCGTAGCAGTCCCATAAAGGAGTGTAGTTCGTCTATGGTGCCGTAAGCCGAAAGCCTTACGCTAGACTTCGATACTCGTTTGCCTCCTAATAGCGAGGTCTCTCCTCTGTCGCCACCCTTTGTGTATATCTTCATAACTCTTTTAAAACTTTATTTTGTACAATTGCTTTTGAAACTTTTGGTTTGCAAAGATAATAGAAAAATCGAAACAATCCACAAATATACCATTTTTTGCTTTTGAAACGAAACTTAGCCACTGCTTTTGCCTTAAAAAAGGCTTCTCTACAAAAACTACCACCTGCTCCTCACATAAATTTTCCAACTTATTCAAATCAGATACTCCGAGAAACATTAAATCACTCTGCTGTGATTCAAAATCCCCTACCTCTACACCTTCACAAAGATAAATCAGAGGTTCAAAGGCTTTTGGCAACCCCAAACGTGATGTTTTTTTTAGACCATAATATTGAATTATTCGGTAGAGTAATTTAGCAAAATTTTGCTCCTGTGGCTGAGGGTAAAGATCTTCTATCCTCGCATAGGCGTAGTAGCCACACTCTTCGTTAAGCACATTTTCCAAAAAATCAAACATAAACGGGGAGTGCACACCAAATCCTCGCCTGCTATCAGCAGTAAGGTTGTGTCGTAGACGCCAGAAAAATTCTTTTGTAGCTTGCATTATTATGTGTTTGAACAAAATTTCTAAAATTTCTGTGCAAAGTTAATGAAAAATATGGACTCAGTCGTCGCTATACAAAAAAAGCCCGAAAAAATCAATTTTCGGACTCCCCTAAAAAAATTTGTTATGAAAAATTTGTGATCCGAGCGGGATTCGAACCCACGACCCACAGCTTAGAAGGCTGTTGCTCTATCCAGCTGAGCTACCGGACCCCACAAAAACCGAAAAAAGTTTCGGACTGCAAAGGTAATACTTTTTTTTGAAAGAGCAATTGCAAAGTGCAGATTTTTCGTTAACTTTGCTGGCTATTTTTTGAAAAAGTGCAAAACGTGAAGAAAAAAGAGGTTGTAATAGAAGATGAAAAGTGGATTGAGGTGTGGGGCGCAAGAGTGCATAACCTCAAAAACATTGATGTGAGAATACCTCGCTACAAGCTATCGGTAATGACCGGGCTTAGCGGAAGTGGCAAGTCTTCTTTGGCGTTCAATACCATTTATGCCGAAGGACAGCGTCGATACATCGAGACATTTTCGGCATACGCAAGGCACTTTATCGGAAATATCGACCGTCCAGATGTGGACAAGATATCTGGACTCAGTCCAGTGATTGCCATTGAGCAGAAAACCGTCTCGCGAAACCCTCGCTCTACGGTGGGGACAACCTCTGAGATTTATGACTTCTTTCGCCTACTATACGCAAGAGTGGCAGATGCCTACTCCTACACGAGCAACGAAAAGATGGTGCGTTATAGCGAAGAGGATATCCTAAACATAATTCAAGAAAAATTCCAAAGCAAAGCGTGCCTACTCCTTGCACCTATGGTAAAAAACCGCAAGGGACACTACCGCGAACTATTTGAAAGCATCCGTAAAAAAGGCTACATGAATGTTAGCGTAGATGGTAAGATGCAGGAGATAAAGGAGGGCATGAAGCTTGATCGCTACAAAAACCACGACATAGAGGTAGTGATAGACAAACTAGTAGTCGGTTCAACAGATATTCAGAGGCTGAAAAACAGCATATCTCTTGCAATGAAGATGGGTGACGGAGTGCTGACCCTGATAGAGAAAGAGAGCGGAGAGGTGCACTATTTTTCGTCTCGGCTGATGTGTCCGAAAAGCGGACTGTCATACACCGAGACCGCCCCGCACAACTTTTCGTTTAACACTCCGAAAGGAGCTTGCCCAAAGTGCAGCGGACTGGGTTACGTCAATGTGATAGACAAGCAAAAAGTTATTCCAGACGAGACCCTAAGTATTGCCGAAGGCGGAATTCTACCGCTTGGAAAAAGTAAAAGCTCGCCACTATTTCAGACTATCAGCGCTATTGGAGAGAAGTATGGCTTTACGCTGAAAACGCCAATCAAAGAGATTTCAGAAGAGGCAATGGACGAGCTTATGAACGGCTCTGTTGACGACGTAGAGATAGAGTTTTCGGGTGGCGATGGAGGATATTCATATAAAACCACCTATAAGGGGCTGATTCACTACATTGAGCTACACAAAGAGGAGGCGTCATCTGCTGTGGAGCAACGGTGGGTAGGGCAGTTCTATAGGCAGGTGATGTGCCCAACTTGCCACGGCGCTCGGCTAAATATAGAGGCGTTGAGCTATCGCATTGATGGGAAAAACATAGCAGAGGTATCGCAAATGCCTCTCGATAGGCTAAAGGAGTGGATCGATTCGCTACCAGAAAAGCTCTCTGAGAGCCAAAACACCATTGCTTTTGAGATACTAAAAGAGATTTCGACCAGACTTGACTTCCTGCTAAAAGTTGGACTAAACTATCTCTCTATGGCTCGCGCTACCGAAAGCCTTTCGGGTGGCGAAGGACAGAGAATCCGCCTTGCTACGCAGATTGGCTCTCAGCTGGTAAATGTGCTCTACATACTCGATGAGCCCAGCATCGGACTGCATCAGCGTGACAATATCAAGCTGATTGATTCGCTGAAAAGCCTGCGAGATATAGGCAACTCTGTAATTGTAGTGGAGCACGACGAGGAGATGATTCGCTCGGCAGACTACGTGGTGGATATGGGTCCAAAAGCAGGTAGGCTCGGAGGCGAGGTGGTATTTGCAGGCGACCCAAAAGATTTGCTAAAAGCAGATACGCTTACTGCCGATTACCTAAACGGTAAGAAAAAGATAGAGGTGCCAGCCGAACGTAGGAGTGGCAACGGACTTGAGCTAACTCTGCGTGGAGCCAAAGGTAATAACCTGCAAAATATTGACTTCCGCGTGCCACTCGGAATGTTTGTCTGCGTGGTGGGAGTGAGCGGAAGCGGTAAGAGCTCGCTGCTGAACCGTACTCTGCAGCCAATCCTAAGCCAGCACTTCTACCGCTCGCTGACAGACCCGCTACCGTATGATAAAATTGAGGGTTTGGAGCATATAGACAAGGTTATTCAGGTCGACCAAAGTCCTATCGGACGCATTCCTCGCTCAAATCCAGCAACCTACACAAATATTTTTGGCGATATCCGTAACCTCTTCGCCAATCTGCCTGAGAGCAAAATCCGTGGCTATAAGCCTGGACGGTTCTCGTTCAATGTGGGTGGTGGCAGATGTCCCGTATGCGAAGGTAATGGCTACAAGACACTCGAGATGAACTTTCTGCCAAACGTGATGATCCCCTGTGATGCCTGCGGTGGCAAGCGTTACAATAGGGAGACACTTGAGGTTAGGTTCAAAGGAAAATCCATAGCAGATGTGCTGAATATGACTGTGAACCAGGCAGTGGAGTTTTTCGAAAACATTCCAAGCATTCTACGCAAACTGAAAGTGCTGCAAGAGGTGGGAGTAGGCTACATAAAGCTCGGACAGTCGTCTACCACGCTTTCGGGAGGCGAGGCACAGAGAATAAAGCTTGCCACCGAACTTTCGAAGGTGCAGACAGGCAAGACTCTCTACATCCTCGACGAACCAACTACAGGACTGCACTTCGAGGATATCAACGTACTGCTTAAAATCATCGACCGACTCATCAGTAATGGCAACACGATAATAGTAATCGAACACAACCTGGACGTGATAAAGTGTGCAGACTACATAGTAGAGCTTGGTCCAGATGCGGGAGAGCAAGGCGGAAAAATCATAGCCGAAGGCACACCCGAAGCCATACTAAAGAACCGCAAAAGCCTTATCAGAGAGTATCTGAAAAAGGTGATGTGAGGGTAAAATATTCAATGTGTCGCGTGTAATGTGGTTGTTTGAACTAACCCCATATCAGATTATATAAATAGCCTGTTAGATTGTAAGGTCTTATAACTGTTTTCATTATTACAATATATAGCCCCACACCAAGCACTAAACATATCGGAAAAACAATAAAGACAGTCCAAGTTGGAATCTGATTATTATATTTGGATTTAGAATGTATTCTTAATATGTCCTCTTTGTTTTTAATATATCTTTTACTTACCAAAAACACGATAAGCAAAGAAAAAGCGAGCATAAAATAACCACTTATATTTCCATCTTTGTTCCTCATTAATTCTTCTAATGTGCCAATAAAAGGATATGACAAAAAGAAACAACAACAAGATATGAATACTACGCTATTAAACAAAGCGGGGTCATCCTTTTTTGCGTATGCCGTGTACGTTATATAAAAAATATAATCAGTTATTTTTTTCATGTCGTAAACTAAGTAAAAAATCCACTAACCCCATATCAAATTATATAAATAGCCTGTTAGATTGTAAGGATTAATGATTGTTTTCATTATTACAATAAACAACCCAATTCCAAACACTATAGATAATGGGAAAATAATATAAATCATCCAAGTTGGAACTGATTTATTGTATTTGGATTTAGAGTATCTCCGAAGTATGTCATTTCTGTTTTTAATATACCTTCTACCCACAAAAAATATGATAAGTAAACCATAAACGAGTATAATATAGCCATTTTTATGCGTTTCTCCTTTTTTCATCAAATTTCCTAATGTACCTATTAAAGGAAGGAATATATTAAAATAACAAGTAGATATGAATAAGATACTTGTAAACAAAGCTGGGTCATCCTTTTTTAGGTAGGCTATATACATTCTATAAAAGACATAATCAGCTATTTTTTTCATGTCACAAACTACTTCGTTAAATGTTTTGACTACGATTTTTGCTTTTTACTTTTCGTAAAAACAGCCATATTTGATAAACAATCCACCAATAAAGTAGCACTTTGATAGATTGCAGTATTATCACATAAATATAGACATTTTCTGATGTGTCAACATACAACAATATGAATAGTAAGATATTGAACGGAAAGGTTATCCACCACAAAAAATTATAGATAAAAGAGTTGTAATCAAATTCCAAATAGTTGTAATCTGTGTAAGCTGAAATTTACACCAAAGTTCCAAAGCCTATCCACAAAAGGCTGATTACAAGGGATATAACCGTTACCTTTTTATAATTTTGAATATCTATTTTTTTCATGTTGCAAATGCTTTGATATTAATTATATATACAAAATCACTAAACACTAAACACTAAACACTAAAAACTAATCACTCACCACTACAAGCTGCCTTCCTTGATTTTTAGGAACTTTATCGCCTCCTCTTTGTCGTCGAAGTGGTGCTTTACCTTGCCGATAATCTGATAATCCTCGTGTCCTTTGCCTGCTATGAGTATCACGTCGCCACTATTGGCGAGCTGGCAGGCGGCGTTGATTGCTTGGCGGCGGTCGGCGATGACGAGGGTGGATTGCCTCTGCCCCTCAGTGAGTCCGTCGAGCATATCTTGCAGTATCGCCATCGGCTCCTCTGTGCGTGGGTTGTCAGACGTAAGCACCACCTTATCCGAGAGGTTTACCGCCTCCTGTGCCATCAGCGGACGCTTAGTTTTGTCGCGGTCGCCTCCGCAGCCCACCACGGTTATAACTCGGTTATCCAAGCCCTTTACCTCTGCAATGGTGGTCAGCACGTTGCTGAGAGCATCGGGCGTGTGTGCGTAGTCGATGATTGCCGAGACTCCCGCCAGCCTTACCACCTCGAACCGTCCCGATACGGGTTGCATAGCACTTAGGTGCGTTAGTATCTGCTCCGCATCTATCTCTGCCTCTCTGCCGAGCAAAAGTGCTGTGGCAAAGATAGCCATAAGGTTTTGTGCGTTAAATTTCCCTACAAAAGGCGTTACCATCTCGTACTGCTCTACTCCGCCGCTCTCTCGCTTTGCCTCTATCCAGAGCGTCATTCCCTCGAATGAGTTTTCGAGAATTTTTGCTCTAAAATCTGCCATTGAGCGAATTGAGTATGTAAACTTCTCTGCCTTGCAGTTTTGCAACATAAACATTCCGTTGCGGTCGTCGATGTTGGTCAGTGCAAAGGCGTTTTTACCCAGAGAGTCAAAGAAGCCTTTTTTCGCATCGCGATAGCTCTCCATCGTCTTGTGGTAGTCGAGGTGGTCTTGGGTAAGGTTGCTAAACACTCCGCCCTTGAAGTGAAGCCCCGATATGCGATGCTGCACCACAGCGTGAGACGAGACCTCCATAAAGCAGTATTCGCAGCCTGAGTCCACCATCTCCTTTAGCAGACGGTTTGTCTCTATCACGTTTGGCGTGGTGTTTATAGTCTCCACAGGCTTCTCTACGATGTAGTTGCGGATAGTAGAGATGAGCCCTGCGCGGTGTCCGAGCGAAAGGAATAGCTTATAGAGCAGTGTGGCAGTGGTGGTCTTGCCGTTGGTGCCTGTGATGCCCACCAAGTTGATGTTTTCCGAAGGGTTTTCGTAGAAGTTTGCAGCCATGAAGCCCAACGCCACGGCTGAGTTTTCTACCAAAACGAGCTCTACCGACTTCCTCACAAGCAGCTCTGGGTCGCACCTCTCGGCTACTATTGCCGAGGCGCCTCTCTCTATGGCTGCGGGGATAAAGTTGTGCCCGTCGAACTCCGTGCCACCGACTGCGACAAACAGTCCACCTCGCTCAACCTTGCGAGAATCGTCTGTCAGTGCCTCGATTTCTATATCTTTGTAGCTGCTCTTTGTGGCAACTCCTCTTAGTATTTCTGAAAGTAACATATCTTTTTTTGCTTTGAAAAAATTAAAACAACTCTAAAATTATCGTTTGCCCTTTGCTGATGCGGACACCTACAGGAAGCGACTGCCTGCGTACTGTGCCGCGCCCGCGTAGCTGCACTCTGAGCCCGCTTCTCTCCAAGAGATAGACGGCATCTTTGGCTCCCATCCCCACCACGTTTGGCACAAGGTTCTCTATCAGCTGCAATGGCTCACTCTGCAAACCGACGGAATCCACACTGATAGAGTACCAGTCGTAGTCCGTGAAACTGGTCTTGAAGTCCAAGCTAGAAAGCAGCGGCTTTAGCTCCCGCTTTTGCGAGGTTTTTATGCTTGGATAGTACCTTAGGGAGTCTTGCAAGTCGCCTTTATGGCGGACTGTAGAGAGTGCCATCACTCGCTCGGCAATGTTGCGAAACACCTCGCAACTCTGCGAACCCCACATGCCTCGTCGCTGCATCACTACAATGCAGGAGTACTTTGGCTTGTCTGCTGGGAAGTAGCCACAGAAGCTTACCTGGTCTGTCATTGCCCCACTTACCTTGAAGTATGCTGTGCCTGTCTTTCCAGCAAAGCTAACCTTATCGGAGCGGTAGTAGTAACCTGTTCCGCCCTTTTGCTCCACCACGTTTCTGAGCATCTCCTGCATCTGTCGGACACTCTTTTTCGAAGCTATAGCGCTATTGGCTACGGTTGTCTTAAAGTGGGTCTTTTCGCCGTTGTTGTCAATCTCTTTTACCAAAAATGGATTTACCATCTTGCCGTCGTTTGCAATAGCGTTGTAGAAGCGTAGCATATATATTGGTGGAACTGCCGACTGGTAGCCAAACGACAGAGTTGGCAGGTCGGTGCGGTTTATAGTGTCTTTCTCTTTCCAAAACTGCATCGGTCCGATGTGTGGTGCAGTAGCTCCCGGCAGCTGAATATCAAATGGTTTACTGAGACTTGTTCGTTCTATAGCTTTTACAAACTTCATTGGATTTTGCTCGTAAGCCTCGCCTATGATGTTTGACGTACCAACGTTTGAGGAGTAAACAAAGACATCGGAGGCTGTAATCGAAGTCCATGCGGGATTTGGTGCGTGGTCTGTAACTTTTGGATAACGTTTGTTGTAAGAATCCACCAACGTCTCAGGCTCTATCACCCCATCCTCTAGAGCCACAAGCATAGATATAGCCTTGAAGGTCGAGCCCGGCGGGTTGAGGTCTGCTATAGCCATGTTGCCGCCCTCGAAATAGCCGTTAGCGGAATAATAGAGGTTGTCTATCGCTTTGATTTCGCCCGTCTCTACCTCCATCAGTATGGCGCAGCCTCGCTCTATGCCGAGCCGCTGAGCCTGATTGAGCAGGCAGGTGTGGACTATGTCTTGCATATCCATGTTCAGAGGCAGTGTGATGTCTGCCCCCGCGACAGGCTTTTTTGTCTCCTCATAGACCGTTTTACCTCTGCTTATCCTTATAGGGAACCCCTCTCCCTCCACACCTCGCAGAAGCGAGTCAAATTGCATCTCTATTCCGAAGCGTCCATCTGCCTTAGAGCCTTCCACGTTTTTATTCGAAAAAACATCTCCGATAGTTCTAAGAGCTAAGTTCCCATAAGGATGGACTCGCTTATTAACCTCTTCAGAAATAAGACAGTCTGTATATTTGCCTCCACCTGTATTGAATAGTGGAAACTTGATTATCTCATTTCTCTCTACATAATCTACATTTTTTGAAATCAGTAAAACAGGCTTTTTGCTTTTATATGATTTCTCTATAAGCCTTTTATACTCCGAGGATGGTTTGTCTTTAAAGAAATCAGCTAGTTTTATAGATAGTTGGCTTATACTGTCTGAGCGATTGAATTTAGCTAGTTTAGAGTTTTTTGCCTCTTTCTCCCTGCGATCCTTTTCGATAATATGTAGCTGTTCTCCGTTGAAGTAAATCCTATACATCTTCATTGAAGCAGCTAAAATCTCTTTTTCTCCATAGAGATTTAGCGAGTATATATTACCACGATTGGGTTCTATGATACGAGGTTTGCTAGAGTTTTTTATGAAACTTCCTATCTCTTTCCACGTGTCTCCCTCTATGTATTGTATCTTTATTATATTGAAAACACACACAGCAAAAGCAAATACAAACCCAAGGTAGGTCAACCCAATGCCTACGCTTATCCGTTTGTCTTTTTTTCTATTATTTCTCTCCTTGTTCATTTCTTTTTTAAAGACAAATTTTTTCTAAAAACTTACAAAGATAGTAATTTTTTTTTGTTGAAACGAAAGACAAAAAAAAGGATCGGTTATACTTAAATTAATCTGCTAATTAATAATAAATTACACTTTCAGCTTTAATCGATTTTGTCAAATTTCTTGGTCTCTTTGGAGTAATTGTAAATTTCGCCAGTCTCGATGACGTAGTACCAGCCAAGTATATTGAGTTCGCCTTTCTCATAACGCTCTTTGACGTAAGGGAAGGTCAGCAGGTGGTTTATCTGCTCTAAAACGTTGAGTTGGGAGGTAATCTCGTCGCGCTTCTTAACATTTGTAGGCGATTTTGCTATCTCTTTGTCGATTCTCTTTTTTAGCGGTTGAGCTATTTCAAGCCACTTTTTTACCTTCGGGAGCTCTTTCATAGACTCGTCGCTCTCGAATATGGCACGGCAGCCGCCGCAGTTTGAGTGTCCACAGACCACGATATTTTCTACATTCAGCACATTCACCGCATACTCTATGGTGGACGAAGTGGCAATGTCGGAGTCGCCTGTAGGGTCGTATGGCGGAATCATATTTGCAATGTTGCGAACGATGAACAGCTCCCCCGGATTGGCAATAGTAATGAGGTTAGGCACCACACGAGAGTCCGAACACCCGATAAAAAGTGTGTGAGGGTTCTGCTGCTGCTCAAGGTCTATAAACATAGATTTACGCACCTCAAAACCTATCTTTCTAAAGGCTTTCACGCCGTTGAAAAGTCTGTCTAAAGTAAATTTCTTTATATTCATATCAGTTGGTTTTTATAGATAAGATTAGTAAAGTGATTGATATAGAAAATGATTTTACATGCTTTTTTGTACTCAAATACAAAGATACGATTTTTTGATGGCAAAAATACAAGATTTTTCCAAATAAATACGTTTTTTGAAAAAAATAATACTAACTTTGTGGAAATTTACTAAAAAACAATAATAAGAGTATGAGCATCAAATTAGACATTAGCAAGACGGGAGTGAACCTCTCGCAAGAGATTAAAGATAGAGCCTCAAAGGCTCTGGAGACCCTACAAAAAGGCACTGGCAAGGGTAGCGATTTCCTCGGCTGGATAGAGCTGCCAGAGCAGACTACAGCAGAGTTTTTGCAAGATATAAAGCAGACTGCGAGGATATTCCAGCAGGAGTGCGAGGTGGTAGTGGTGGCAGGTATTGGAGGCAGCTATCTCGGTGCAAGGGCTGTGATAGAGGCACTTTCAAACTCGTTTGACCAGCTGCAAAAGAACCGCAAGTTTCCTGTAATTCTCTACGCAGGGCACAACATCAGTGAGGATTACCTCTACGAGCTTCAGGAGCTGCTCAAAGACCGCAAGTTTGGGCTTATCTCAATTTCAAAATCGGGCACAACTACCGAGACGGCACTGGCTACCAGACTGCTACGCTCGCAGCTGATAGAGCAGCAGGGCACCGAGTCGGCTCGCAAGCTGATTGTGGCAATCACAGACAAGGCTCGCGGGGCACTGAAGCAGCTTTCAGACGAGGAGGGCTACAAGACCTACGTCATCGAGGACAACGTCGGTGGTAGA
>CAYFSY010000017.1:0-8956 GCA_964345905.1 uncultured Paludibacteraceae bacterium
ATTTTTTTACTTAAAAAATAGAGTTTTTTTTGTTTATTGTTATAATATAGAAATTTTATTAACTTTGTACGATTTATTTTTCTCTTTACTAAGACATGCTTGATAAGGATTTCCTCAAAAAGATACTTCTAGACATTGCCATCTGTGTGGTAGCATTTATTTTGGTGGTACAACTCAAAGTTTGGGCTCTAGACTCACACGACTGCAAAGGCTATTTGATAGCTGCTACTGCCATCTCTATAGCTTGGGTTGCGACCTATGCAATATTCCGCTTCACCAAAAAGGATCAGAATTTTGTTACTGTAAGAGAACTTTTAATAGTAACTGCCACTGCTACAATAGTATTTGTATTATTTTCCATTGCTAAACATACTGGATTTTTCCCAGAAGGAGTATCCACTCGACTACTTAAACTTTTTTTGTTTGTTGTGGCAGGAGCTAAATTCGCTCTAATATTACTATACAGATACTACAGATATGCTAGCAACATGGATGTAGAGATGCCTCAAATAGAGCCTCGCTCTGCTATAAAACCCCTAAAAGCGGCCAAACGTATAGATCCAGATGAGTTTGAAGACGTCAAATATGCTATCAGCGCCTATACAGACGAGGAGTCTTTAGAGTTCCTTATGGACAACCTAGACTTGGGTTCGTCAAACACGAAGATATTTGCATCTACCACTATGTTCAATTTCCGTACGATACGTAATTACCGCTACGAAACAATCATCAACATACAAAAAATAAATTCTATAAGGGGTATAGACGAACTATTTAACAAAATCAACGAAAAGCTTCCAGACGAAGGGATTTGCTGTATCTGCTACGAATCTTTCGAGCACCTAAAAGATCGTATAAATAGGTCTTATCCTATTGTTATTCGAAAATTTGCGCAGGCTTACTATTTTATTGTTAAGCGCGTTGTGCCAAAGCTTTTTCTAACCAATCGCCTATATTTTGATATTACAAAAGGAAGAAATCGTTATTTTTCAAACACAGAGATACTCGGAAGACTATATTACTGCGGGTTTGAGGTTGTAAAAGAGTTTCACTCAGACCATTTAAACTGGATAATTGCTCGTCGGAAACAAAATCCTCAGACACTTGTGCCTAAACGCTACGGACCAATAATTAAGCTCAACCGCGTATGCAAAAATGGCGAAATCAAACCTATATACAAACTTAGAACCATGTACCCTTATTCAGAATATCTTCAGAGCTACATGTACGAAAAAATAGGTACCGACGACATAGGAAAAATCAAAGATGATATGAGAGTAACTGGTTGGGGACGAGTATTTCGTAAATTCTGGATTGACGAATTACCAATGATATGGAACCTAATACGAGGAGAAATTAAAATTGTCGGGGTACGACCTGTGAGCATGGCAAATTTCAAAACCTATCCAGAGTATCTGCAAGAGAAGCGCATAAAGGTAAAACCCGGACTGATCCCGCCAATGTATTACGACATGCCAAAAACAGAACAAGGCTTCTACGATTCGGAGGAAAAGTATATCGATAGCTATCTACGCTCACCTATTACGACAGATATAAAATATCTATTTGGCTCACTATACAATATCATTATAAAAAGAGCAAGAAGCCACTAATAAAGCGGTAAAAGCAAGCAAAATAGAAAAAATCCGAGAAAAACGCTTGCTAATTCAAAAAAAAGTATTACCTTTGCAGTCCAATTTTGGGGAGTAGTCTCTTGCGGAGACTGAATCAACCAAAATGGCCCATTCGTCTATCGGTTAGGACGCCAGATTTTCATTCTGGAAAGAGGGGTTCGATTCCCCTATGGGCTACAAAAATTTTAAAGATAATTTATTTGTTTAGAAAAAATGGCAAATCATAAATCAGCGATTAAGAGAATTCGCCAGATAAATGCGAGAAGACTTCACAATAGATATTATGCAAGAACTACTCGCAATGCGGTGAAAAGCTTGCGTCATAACACCGACAAGGCTTCTGCTACAGAGGCTTTGCCAAGAGTTTCTGCTATGCTCGATAAGCTTGCAAAGCGCGGTGTTATACACAAAAACAAATCTGCGAATCTGAAATCAAAACTCGCTAAGCACGTAAACCAACTTGCTTAATTTTGCTCTAAGGTAGCAAAACACAAGAGTTTTTTTTGAAATACACAAGACTTTTTGTCCGAAAGAAACAAGAAGTCTTTTTGTGTGTTTTTTTTGTTTGTGACAATAATGTCACCCCTTCGGGGTTGTTTTTGTGCTATATATTTTCCCATGCCTTCATTTTTTTCTATTTTCACCCAAGGAGTCGTTTAAAATTTCGGCTAACTCTTTTGAGCTTTTATAATCAAGCATAAATGTTCTACCCTCTATGTCAAGACGTTTGCAACTTTCCGAAAAATACACTTTGTGAAAAGTGTTGGTCGAAGCGTTATGTAATACCACCTCTGTTTTGGGAATAAATTTCGCCAAAACAACTTCGGCTTGTCCAATCAGTTCCACCACTTTTTTATAATCTTTAACCAAGATGTAGTCATTCCCCTTGAACAGAGAGACTTCCACTCTGTTTACTCCCGTTAGATTATAAAAATCTCTGAACCTCTTTTTGCAGCTCGACGATTGGCTAAACGTGTATAGCGATAGCGAGGCTACGGCAAGCACAACCGAAAATATAATAAAACGCTTCATTCTCCTATGTGTAAAAATTATTTGTCATGCAAAGGTAGTAAAATTCTCAATAAAAAAGAGCTAACCCCAATTGGATTAGCCCATTTTTTATTTATCTGAAAGCTCTATGCTTTTAAGCAGCTACTTTTTCGAGCCATTTCAGCATCGATAGCATTATAGTCATAGAGATTAAACAAGCAACAACGAATATCATCCACGTTGCCCATACTGGGATGCTGTTGTAGAAAATCACGCCGATAAAGAGCAGTTGGTTCCCTAAAGCAGTAGCGCTAAGCCATCCACCCTGCATGATACCCTGATACTTTGGAGGTGCTACCTTCGATACGAAAGCAATACCCAGCGGAGAGATAAATAGCTCTGCAACTGTCAGCACAAGGTAAGTGATAATCAATAGGAATGGAGAAACACGCATTGCATCAGGTAGTCCGCCCATTGCTTTCCTTGCCTCTGCATCTGGCAATCCGAAAGAGCCGAGTGCCATGATTCCGAAGGCTAAAGCGGCGATTCCCATACCTATTGCAATTTTCTTAGGAGTAGATACCTCCCAGCCTTTATTGCGCATCCAGCCAAACAGTCCGATGATGATAGGAGTAAGTGTAACAACGAATATTGGGTTAAATGCCTGGAACACCTCTGCACCTTCCAGTGTGGTGAATCCAAGGTTTATCTTAATCATTCTTGTGTAGTCGCTAGCAAAGAGTGTAAGTGTCTGTCCGTTTTGGTGGAACGAGAACCAGAAGAATATCACAACGCCGAACACTGCAAACAGTGCATACATTCTTTGTCTGATCTCTTTTATGTCCATCTCAACCTCAGGAGCGCCTCCTTCGGCTACAGCAGCCTTCTGTGATGGGTCAGGTAGTCTGTTTTTGTTTACCAAGAAAATCACAAGAGAAATAAGCATTGCAAAGATAGCAATACCGAAAGAGTAGTGATAACCCTCTACGAATATATTCAGGTATTGGCTAGCAAAAGCTGAGATGTCGCCTGTAGTGTCGCCTACTTGAGCTGCCAGCTCCGAAAGACGAGTCTGTGCCTCTGGCGAGATTGTGCCTTGTAGGTATTGGTTACAAAGTGCTGGAAGGTCGGCATTGAATTTGAAGCCGTTGTTTTGTACCCACCAGTTTCTGAGACCAACAGCCATAAGTGGAGCAAACATAGCACCAATGTTGATAAACATATAGAAGATTTGGAAACCTGTTTCACGCTTGTCGGCATACTCAGGGTTGTCGTAGAGCTGACCCACTACTGCCTGCAAGTTACCTTTAAACAGACCGTTACCAAACGCTATGGCAAAGAGTCCGAAACAGGTGTAGGCAAGAATCAGCGGGAAGTTTTTCACAGGTGTCTCTGTAGGAATGGCGATGAGGACATATCCTATCATCATCAGTACCAGACCTGCTGTGATGGTGGCTTTGTACTTTTTGGTCTTGTCTGCAATCAATCCACCTACTAACGCTAAAACGTAGATTAATGCATAGAAAACCGAGTAGATAATAGCTCCTTCCGAGCCGGAAAATCCGAACTTATTGTTCAGGAATAAGAGCAGAATTGCCATCATTACGTAGAAACCGAAGCGTTCTCCCATATTGGCAAGTGCTGCAGGAATTAATCCTTTTGGTTGATTCTTAAACATAATACTTAATACTTTTTTGTTAATTTATAAATTTATATTTAGTTAATTCACTGATTTACACTAATGTAGTTTACAAGCGTATTCGAATAATTTTGCAATATTCTATCTCGGCAAAACTCACGGTCGAGATTCGGTAAATCGATTTTCGCCACCTGCGAATCCACATATGTTGCAAAGATAGCTTTTTCTTCTGAATTATAATGCTTTTCGAAGCGATTTTCTTTATAAAAAAGGTCAAAAGCTATGTAGTTTGTCTTGAAAATCTTGTATGCAGAGTGAATCTGCCTATCAATAACATTCGCCACCTGCTCCACCTGCTGCTGTCGAGACAAAGATTTCTCTGCGATTCTATCTATCTCTGCATTTATAGCGGGTGTAAAACTATAGTGCACCTCACCCACAAAGCCCATAAGTCCAACCTGCATGCTCAAAACGTCGTCTGCCTTAGATTTTCGAAAATCTTTATCATCTCGTTTCTGTTGAAACTCTTTAGCTTTCAAGTAATCGCAGGGGTCGTATTCATATGAAATTGAGACAGGACAAATATTTAGCTCTTTTAAGTTCTGCAACAAATCGCCTTCGCCCTTCAAAGCCAACATTTTTAGCAAAGAGTGTTGGGTGCGATCGTCAGAGTCTTTTGCTCGTCCCTCGCGGTGTGCAAGCCATACAGAGGCACGTTTTTGGCGAACGGCGTAATTGATATACTCCGAAAGCTCCACCAAAGCCTTCATCTCCTCTGCTCTAGGCAGGTTTCTTTTTACTACAAAGCTCTTGTTTATCTTCATCATGGCTAAAATCCAAGGCGCAGCCACCAAATTGCTACCTATGCCTATCTCCGTGGTGCGAAAGCCATTTTTCATCAAACAATACTGTAGAAATGCAGGATCAGAGATTATATCGCGGTGGTTAGAAAGATACACCGCAGACCCTTGCATATTATCATGTCCTGAGTAAGTTATCTTACTACGCTTTTTCTCTAAAAGAACATCCAGTAGAGGATAGGTTGTCCCTTCAATAAAATCGTCTAAAGTTTTGAACTGCAAACGGTTTTTACGCAATTTATCCAAAAACCACTCTCCAAACACTCCATCAAGCATACCGACCAACTCTTTCTGTGCTAAAAGCTGGTCTAGTGCCGTCTGAAATTCAGAATCATTGTATGGACGAATGTCAAAAAACTTATCTTCCATTAGGTTTGTTTCTCGTTGCCTTTTCTTTTATCGCGTTTAGAACTTTTTGGTCAACTACCACCTTGTATTTTTCCTGCAACTCCTGTAGCCATTGCGCCTCCAAATAAGTCTGGTAGTCTGTTATCAGCTCACCTCGTACATCCTGATAACTATCTGGCTCTATCCCTATCATCTTGCCAACGACAAATACATAAGGATACTTCTCTGTAGGGGTAAACTTTACTTTTTTGTCTTTAAAACCAAGCCTATCTATCACTTGACTTTCACCCTTTGCCCACAATCCTCTCTGCTGGTCGACCATAGCGCTATCAAGATTAAAACTTGCCAAATACCCGCCAACTTGTTCCTCTGGCATTTTTTTGAGCTGCTTTTGAATTTTTTTTGCGATATTCTTATCCTTACAGAATATAATTCTGCCCTTATAGTGCGGAATATCCCAAGTGTACTTTGCTTTATTTAGTTCAAAAAACTGCTTTAAACCCTCGTCGTCTTTCGATGATTTTTCCCAAACCTTATCGTTTGAGATATTGAATAGCAGAATACCTTCTCTGTACTCACGAAGCAAACTGGCAAACTCCGGATATTTATTCTCCAGCTGCGAATCTTCGTATTCAAGCACACGATTTTCAGCAAACTGATCGAACAGTTTTTTCAACCTTATGGCAGAAGGCTTTTCTCCCTTATTTAGATTATTGTAAACATTTTGCAAGAATTGCTTTTGAGGAATATTTTTTTTGCCAATAGTTAGAATTGTTAGGCTGAAATCTACGTTTTCATCAATGCTATCATGTGTAGCAATATAGCGTGCTACCTCATTGTACGCCGTCTGATTAACTGAAAATCCATACTCTTTTTTGAGTCTTCCTACAAACTCCGACCTAGCAAACTCCGCACGTCCATCTCTTTGGAAGGCTTGCAGAAGCTGACCTTTTATCTTTTCGAAGCTCTCCTGTGGCACCCATCTCTCTAGCTTTATAATATGCCATCCATAGCCTGTCATTACTGGCTTAGATAGTTCGCCTACCTTTCCCAATGCAAACGCAGCCTGTTCAAACTCCTCTACCATAGTACCTAAGCCAAATGGAGGCAATACTCCTCCAGTATTTGCAGTAGCTTTATCGTCTGAATTCTGCGAGGCGAGCATTTCAAAATCAACTCCCTCTAAAAGTTGCCTATAAATGTTATTTATCTCATCTTTCACACGCGTCTTGTCTGCACTTGTAGCTCCCTCAGGGAAAGACTTAAGTATATGAGCCACCTGTATGCGTCCTACAGCCGGACGACGTGCTGAAACCTTAATTATATGATAGCCATAATCCGTACGTATTGGTTCCGAATACTTACCAACAGGCAAATTATACATTGCACGCTCCACAGCGTAAGTTGTCATCTGTCCGGTCACCCAACCAATTTTACCTCCATTCTTTTTTGCAGAAGAGTCGTCTGAATACAGCTTTGCAACCTTATCAAAACTCTGTTTTGCGAGTTTTCCGTATGCCTCCCAAGCTTTTCTGTAGGCTTTTAGAGTGTCGGCTGGTGTAGGATTTTTTGGGAAAAGTATTAGAATATTATGCAGTTCCAAATCCTCCTGAAGGTGCTGATAAGCCTCTTTTAGAAGCGAATCTTCCAGCTCATTGTCGAACATATAGCCTACAGCCAACTGGTTCCGATAAGAGTTGTATTCACGCTTAAACGATGTGACAGTATCGTAACCAAGACTCTCTGCATCAACAACTTTTAATTTAAACTTAGTGTATAGTTCAAGGTACTCATCAACAGATTTTGGCGAAGACACTCCGTTGAAATTGTTTTTGAAAAACAGATATTCGAACTCCGATTGACTCACCTGCTTGTTACCTACTGTCATCAAAATAGGCGACTGAGCCATTAAAAGTCCACTGAATATCATAGTTAGAATTAGCAAAGTATTAAACCTCTTCATATTCATATCAAATATTTTATTGAAAAACTTGGCAAAGATAGTGAAAAAAACTGACAATTAATAGCAGATATATCTGTTTATTGAGTATTTAATAAGATTACTTATATCCTTAATTTTTCATACCACCAAACCTTTTTGTATTTTTTACTACTAAAAAACGAAAAAGGGACGAACACTTTAAGTTCGCCCCTAATTTCAATTATAGTTTATCAACTCTGTAGGGAATGATTACCTTTTGATAATCAGACGCTCTACACGGTCGATATCCTTAGATACTATGCGTACGATGTAAGTTCCATCTGCAAATGTTGATACATCTACTGTTGTCTTGCCTGTAGCGGCAGAAACTGTAGCCTTGCCTACAACCTTACCCTGCATATCGAAGATAGTAGCAGTAGCGTCAGCTGTCAAGCCATCGATTGCGATATTTACCTCATCCTTAGCTGGATTTGGATAGATAGCCACAGAAGACTCTGCTAACTCAATACCAGTGTATGGAGATGTAGTAAAGCTCAATGTATCGCCACTTACCATTGGGAACGAAGCTGTAGTAGCGTATGCGAAGTAGTAGTACTTAGTGTTTGGTATCAGAGATGTCAACTGTCCATTTGCAGGAGCATCTGAGAATATCGAACTAGTCTCTACTCTGTACTTCATGCCTTGAGAGATAATATTCTCAGAGCCAGCTGTAACAGTCATGCTAATAGTTGCAGAATTGCTAGTTATAGCTGCTGCGCTACCTGTTACCACTGTAGGAGCTATATGAGCTGCCGTACGGAATGTCAAGGTTGCACCAGGATAACCGTTTGGATTGATAGCTGTAACAGCATAAGCATAGAACTCATAAGTAGTATTTGGCTGTAAGCCTACTAGCATACTATCTGCTGGAGCATCAAACCATGCATTTGAACCAAGTACAGAATACTTCCATCCACTACCTGTTACTGGCTCAGATGGATCAGCCACCACAATCTTATGCAGTTTAGCTGTAGTCTGAGTAATATCAGTAGCAGCAAGAGTTGTAACAGTAGGAGGTATTGATGCCTGTCCGTCTGTTGTGAACTCAAGAGTATCACCGTAGTAAGTTACACCATGTGCAATAGCATAAGCGAAATACTCGTATACAGTACCTGGGTTCAAGCCTGTGATATCATCAATTACACTAGAAGAGAATCTTGGGTCTGCACTATTTTTCTGACGATAGTAGTAACCCTCAGACTCAATTGAATATGTACCTTGAATTACGCTCTTACCAAGTGTTGCTGAGTTAGTAGTAATATTTGTAGCAGGTAGTGTTGTAACCTGAGCAGGATTGATATGAACTGCCTTCATCCAAATACTATCTAAACGGATGTAGTTATCAGCATTACCCACAGTTGATTCAGCATAGAATCCAACTCTTACACGTCCTCCTACATACTGACTAATGTCAATAGTGTAGTTTGTAGGTATAACGCCTAGCTCGTTGAATACATAGTCTCCAGCACCATCATTAGTCCATGTAGTAGCATTATTTGCACTC
>CAYFSY010000017.1:8966-19051 GCA_964345905.1 uncultured Paludibacteraceae bacterium
CTCCAAGAGGCTCCTCCGTCTGTGCTTATAGCTACAATAAACTTATCGTCTACACCATTTGACTGAGCTGGCTGGCTAGCAGAGCTATAGCTGGTCAGAGCCAGTTTAAAGCCAAGCTGAGCATTGCTTATAGAGTCAGGCAACACAATCTCTGGAGTTATTAGCCAGTGCTGTATGCTTGTACCATATATATTCAACCTTGCATGCTTAGTAGTCATACTAGTAGCTGTAGCCGTAGCAATAGTCCACGATGCATAAGATGTGGATTGACTAGATATTGCAGCTCCGTTGAATACATTCTCAGCTAAGCCGTAGCCTAGATCCCAGCACATGCTTGGTGGCATAGCTGTCTGTTCGAATGTCTCCACAAATGGAAGCGAGCTTGGAGCACAATTAGTTATAAACGACACCTCTTCACTCTCTCTACTAGATTCTGTTGGGCTACAAGTAGATTTAACTTTAACCTTGTAGGTTGTAGATGGAGTAAGACCTACCAACGTATGAGCTGGTGCCATTGATACCATTACAGAATCCCAAGTAGTAGCAGAAGACTGCTTGTAGTACAATACCCAGTTAGTCTCGTTGTTATTTGGAATCCAAGAAACCTCAGCACTGCTTTCAGTAATAGTATTTGCATCAACAGTAAGATTCGAAGGTCTCATACAAGTAGGTGCAACATGGATATCAATCTCATCTAATCGTACATATGCATCCAGATTTGAAGTATTGCTAGCCTTTACTGCAAAATACTTATGAGTTGCAGGAATATTCAGCATAGTAACATCATACTTAGTCCAGCTTGTGTTAGTTGGAGTAATTGTTCCTAACAGCATAAATGTAGTCGTATCTGCAACATCAGCCATAACACCAACCTCTATGGTAGCAGTACCTGTACCTGTGCGCTGTACCCACATAGAAGCTTCTGTATTATTCAGAGATACAAACTCTGGAGAAGCAATCATCTGAGGAGCTGAGCCACTTGGCAGATACATATAATAGCCATTACCTATGCTATCATGAGAAGAGCTTACTGATAGGTATGGATATACTGTGGTATAACTTGTATAAGATAGTACACGAGTCCAGCAATATGCATTTCTTGCATCTGAAGCATTTACTGCATCAAATGTCTCAAAGTAAGGTATGCTCTCTACACCGCAAGCAGTACGTACGTCTAGATATTGAGTCCAAGCACTAGAGTCATTCTCATCACATATTGCTCTTACCCAAACTCTATAAGACGAATTTGCCTGCAGGTTACCTATTGTAACTGTATCGTTAGATATCACACTGTAAGTAGCATTAGCATCTGGAGTATCAGAGCTGAGATCTGAGCTAATTGCATACTGCCAAGAAGTTTGTCCTTCACGAGGAGTAAATGCAATAGTAGCTGAGCTTACAGTAGTAGAAACTACCTGAAGATCTTGTACCACCAAACAAGTTGGTAAAGCTACAATTTCAACATCATCAATCCAATAATACCAATAAGTAGCTTGCTCTACTTGTCCAACGTCTCCGTAGCGGAATACGATATAGCGGTTTGTAGTATCATCTACAACACTTGCAAAGTCAACCTCGTGTTGAACTTTTTGCTTATATACCTCACCATTGTCTAGTGTAGCTACGGCTACAAATGTAGCAGCATTTGTTGGGTCTGACATTACACCAACTTGGAAGTGTCCGCACGAAGAGCCCTCTTTTACAAGATTGAAGCGTAGCATCAATGTGCTTAGAGGATCATTCATTTTCGGCATTACCACATATTGTGGCTTAGAGCTCATAAACTTAACCGAAGGAGTAGAGAGTCCGTCTGTAGAAGAAGCTCCTACAACTGCAGGATAAGTAGAGTTTGTAGAGATCTTTGTCCAACAGTCAGGAAGCAGACCTGCTGCAGTAGTTACTCCATCAAAGTTTTCTGCATAGCCTATGCTCTGAGCTACTGGCTCACAGAAAGTTTTAAATCTTACTGGGCTATTCATCCATTCGCTATATGCACCATTGCAGTTTGTTCTAACCCAAACTTTATACTCTGTATTAGGAGTAAGGTTTTCTATAACAAACGTTGCAGAATCTGCATCGACTGCCTGTAGATTGCTTGGATCAGTTACTGTGTTATCGCTTGTGTAAGCGTAATTGAAACTATTAACTCCCTGCTGGTGATATACAGAGACTGTAGCCTCAGTTGGCTCAATTCTGCTAACAGATGCAGAAGTTGGAGGCATACAATCTGGAATTGAATCAACTACTACATTGTCAACCCAATAGTACCAATATGTATTTGTCTCAACCGCGCCAACATCTCCATAACGGAATGCAATGTAGCGATTGCTACCATTATCTACAACATTAGGGAATACAACCTCATACCTGATAAGAGTTTTGTAAGTATTATTGTCAAAAGTTGCTATATGTACAAATGTACTTGTATCACTAGGATTTGACATTACTCCAACTTGGAACAGTCCACTAGAAACGCCCTCTCTATCAAGGTCAAAGCTCAACATCACCTCATTCAAAGGCCTACCTATTTTAGGAGTGATCAAGTATTGAGGCTTAGAGTCACTGAACATTACCGAAGGTGTGGCTACTCCATCAGCAGACGAAGCCGCAACTACTTTTGGATAAGTAGCATTTGAAGAGAATCTGCGCCAGCAATCAGGTAGTACACCTATCGTAGCAGCATCAAAGTTCTCATTTATTGTTGCTACTGGCAAACAGTCAGTTGTAAATCTGATAGCGATTGTATAACGGCTATCGACATCGACTGTACACATTGCTTTAATCCTAGCTTCGTATGTAGTAGAAGCAGTCAGTCCAGTAATTGTAACAGTAGCATCATGCTGATCTGGATCCATCTGAGCTGGGTCAACTTGAACGTTATGAGCAATCCAATCATTAGAACCCAAAACTCTATACTCTAATACCCATTGTGATTCACCATTATTTGCTACCCATGAGAACGTTGCTGAAGTATCGCTAGATGCAATCACAGCAAAATATGAAGGAGATACACAATCTGGCACCACCTCTACAGTAATATTATCAAATACATACTCAGGCGCAGATTCTGTAGAATCGCTAACCACTGCTAATACAAGATAGCTATGAGTACTTGGAACTGCATCAAGCATCACATTGAAGCTAGTCCATGTAGCTGCTACATCTGTATGTGGAATAGATTGAACTACAATTGGAGTAGTATCCTCTAAGCTAGTCAATGCTCTAATCTCTAAGTGAGATAGTGAAGGATTACTACTTGGACGTTTCACATAAAATGCCATAGAGGCATTGTTCAATGGGTCTGCAAACTGAGGGAATATTACAGTCTGCTCATTGCTTGTTGAATAAGCTGCATCAAAGTACATATACAAACCAATAGGATCGTAATGTCCATCAGTTGTAAGCATTGGATAAGTAACGTAACCATAAGTCCAGTCATAATCCTCATAAGCACCTGTTGCAGTCAGACAGCCAACTCCATTTTGCACTCCATCAGCAGTATCATCAAAGCCCATATAATATGGTAGATTTACTGCGGTACATTCAGTCTGAATTGTTACCCAGTTTGTCCAGTCGCTGCTAGTAGCATCTGTAGTATCGCATATAGCACGAACTCTTACTTTAAATGTCTTACCTACACATAGAGAATCAACTGTATAAGGCATTTGTGCTACTCTAATAGAAATGGTATCTGTTGTTCTACTCAAAGTATATTGAATATCCCAAGCCTCTGGAGCTGCTTCAGATTCTGCGTCAATCACAAATCCACCACCTGCAATAGACTCCTCTGTAGTAACAGTGAAGTTCGAAGGATAAGTACAATCAGGTATTGGATGTAGATCTAGCTTATCCATATAGAAGTATTGGTAAGCATTATCAACTACAGTGCTCTTAAATGCTATGTATCTATAAGCGCTATCTAGCTGGCTAAGAGCATATGTAAACTTAGTCCACTCATTGGTTGTGCTAAGGTTTAGCTGCATTAGCGATAAGAATGTTGTAGTGTCATTCAAATCTGTCATTGCACCTAACTCTAGCTTATCAGCTATTGCATTTGATTTTTTCAAATAGAAAGTAAGCTCACTACCACTTAAAGTTCCGCTAAATCTAGGAGTTGCAAACAGAGAGTTGCCATATATGTAGAGTCCACCGCCTAAGTTGTCGTAGCTGTTATAAGAACTTACATAAGGATATTCTGTTGAGTATGAGATATGTGGCACCACTCTTGTCCAGCAATCAGGCTTAGAGTTTTCTCTTGCAAAATTCTCAAAACTTTCTGTCCAGCTAAGTGGATCAAATTCGCTACAATGAGTTGCAAAAGTCTTGTCTGCTAGCCAGAAGCTCTCATCTCCTCCTTCTCCACAAACTGATTTTACTCTGATGTAGTAAACTGAGTTTGGAGCAAGACCAGTAACTGTAGCAGACGAAACCGAATCTACTGTTACGCTTTGAACATCTGTAGCAAAATCTCTCTGTGTAGAATATTGCAATTCCCACCTATTTGCTGTGCCATTTTCTGTCCAAGAAATACGAGCAGATGAAGCAGTTATACTGTCTATAACAAAGTCTTGTGGCATAGGACAGCTTGGCATCTTATAAAGCTTCATATTATCCACATAGATGCTTGGATAGCCAGATAGAACAGACATTTTAAGCGCTAAATATGGGTGAGTAGCAGGCGCTCCTGTTAGGTCAACCACATGTCTTTCATAAGCCTGTCTAGTTAAAGGTGTTGCATCGTATAGAGATACAAATGTTGTAGCATCTGTCAGGTCAGACATTACTCCTAGCTCTAATATAGCCTCTGCCGAAAGGCTTCCTGCCTTTACATAGAAAGAGATCTGACTACTATCAAGCGAGCCAGAGAACATAGGAGAAGCGGCTAGATTCACAGGATTAGATGATGAGCCATAGAAATAGAGTGCCCCTCCTACGTTATCCTGTTGCTGAGAAGCTGAGGTATAAACGTATGGATATGTGGCAGTACTTGGTATTTTTGTCCAACATTTTGGCGCTGGATAAGACGATGTAGGTATGTTGTCAAACGTTTCTACCCAATTCTGTGGATCAACCTCACCGCAAGGAATATCAACTGAAGCATAAGCATAAGGGCTATAGTCGCCTCCTAAGCAGTCTGCCTTTACTCTTACATAATATTTTTTACCTGGAATAAGATCAGATATCACACAAGTAGTATCTACTACTGTTACTGCTCCTACATTCGACGAGAAGTTGCTATAAGGCGAGTATTCTACAATCCAGCCATTAGCAACTGTATCATGCCAAGAAACGGTAGCAGTGTTAGTTTGTGCAATATTTGATGCTGTTACACGTAAAGGAGATGTACAAGCTACTGGAGCTAGATTAGCGCCATTTATCTCGTCTATCATTACTCTAGAGCCGTTATTGTCTATAATCTGAAACGCAACGTATATGTTTTGTCCAGAATACTCGCTAAGATTAATTGTATGAGTTACCCAAGATTCAGTAATGGTAGCAGGCAACTCTACTTCGTCTGTTAGCGTCAATTTTGTAACCGTAAAATCAGCAACATTATTACCTGTGTTTGATACCTTTACGTGTAAAGTTGTATTGTCGTAAACATCAGGAGATTTTACCTTAAAGCTAAAGGTTTGTACTGTCTCTACCTTCATTTTTGGCGTAATGAGCCAGTTACTACTTCCAGCACTAGACCAGTTTACAGAAGCTGATGCTGCACCTACTGGCGTGTACGAAGTGTAACGCTCCCACATCACATTACCAGATGTGTTGATAGTAGTCCACTCCATTGGAGGGAAAACAACTCCTTCGAAGCCCTCATACAGAGGAGCACCCGGAGCCATCATAGACACCTTAAAGTTGTCCATAAAGATACGCTTGTCTAATCCAGACTCGCTAAGCGTACTAATCGTAACTGCCTGAGGTCCTGTTGCGTCTGGAGTAAATAACGCCTCGTACTGCACAAAGTCTTCTGCAGTAATTGGCCAAGAGTGAGTAGCTGCTGCGATCTCAATTGTATCGCTTTGGCTGCCATACTGTACGCATACTTTTGCAGGCTTTGGAGTTGCACCTGTCCAAGGAACAGCCCAAAACATTACGCGCACTTGATTCGTACCACTTGCAGTAAATGTACCAGTAGTAAGACTACCGACATCATTACTTGTTCCCAACCTCAAAACTCCACCAGCCTGATAGCCTTTTACCAAAGCCGCAAAGCCAGTAACGTCGCTTGCAGAGGCTGAACTCTGAGAGTTGCCACTGGCGTCCGTACCCCCACTTGTGAGAGCAGCGAAGTCTTGATAGTAAGGAAGAGTGATACTCTGACTCTGTGCCTGCACTCCCAAGAGAGAGCAAAGCACCAACGCAAGAATTAAGTAAAATTTCTTCATACTATTAAAATATTAAGTTATAAAAAATGTTATTTGCTATTTTTTCTAAAAAGATAAAACATCAAACGCAAAGGTATAAAAAAAAAAAAACCCAAACTTTTTAGTATTTTTTTCGAATAATTTATTTTTTCACATCTTTTAAACTCAATAAAAAGGCCTAAACCATGTATCTGTAAAGGATTATAAGCACATTTAAAAAAATGTACAAAATATTTATATACAAATTTCATATTTACAACAAAAAAAGCAGTTTGCATCTACAAACTGCTTTTATACAAAAAATTTTCTATATAGACTAAACCGCTGGAACTACCGAAACGTAGCTACGATTGTCTTTACGTCTTTTAAACTCTACTGTTCCCGCCACCAATGCAAACAAAGTGTGGTCTTTACCCATTCCTACGTTCAAGCCTGGGTTGTGAACAGTACCTCTCTGACGAACCAATATATTGCCAGCCTTAGCAAATTGTCCGCCGTAAATCTTTACTCCAAGTCGTTTACTTTCCGATTCACGACCGTTTTTCGAACTACCTACTCCTTTTTTATGTGCCATAATTCTTTTCTTTTTTTACTAGTTAAGCAATAATTTCTTTGATTAATAATTCTGTAAAATCCTGACGGTGTCCGTTCAGTTTTCTGTAACCTTTACGGCGTTTTTTCTTGAATACCAATACTTTATCGCCTCTTACGTGTGAAACCACTTCTGCTACAACCTTTGCGCCATCTACCACAGGTGTTCCCACCTTTATGTCGCCTTTGTTGTCCACCAAAAGCACGTTTTCAAATTCAACATTCGAGCCTCTCTCGGCTTCGTTCATTCTGTGTGCAAAAATCTTTTTGCCAGCCTCTACCTTGAATTGTTGTCCAAGGATTTCTACAATTGCGTACATTTTTTGTATCAAAATTTTAGTTAACGACCGTGAGGCGAGGTGCTTAGCCTACTGCTGAGCATTGCTACTTGCGAGCCTCTTTGCGAGTCAAAGTTTGCAAAGGTACAACTTTTTTCTGAATTGGCAAAAAATTTCTTACAATTTCTTTACAAACTGCTTAAATTGCTCTCCCCTATCCTCGTAATTTTTGAATAGGTCAAACGAGGCACAACAAGGCGAAAGTAGCACAGTATCGCCCTCTTTTGCCATTTCATAAGCCTGCATGACACAATCCTGCATCGAACGGCTCTCTGAGAAAGTTATCGGCTCGCCTTTCGAGTTTTTGAAGTCGCCGAAAAACTTTATCAGCTTCTCGTTGTCCACTCCGAGGAAAATCAGGTGTCTGACCTTTTCGCGAACAAGGTCGGCAATGTCCGAATAGTCGTTGCCCTTGTCGGTGCCGCCAAGTATCAGCACCACAGGCGTCTGCATGCTTTGCAGAGCGTACCAGCAGGAATTTACGTTTGTCGCCTTCGAGTCGTTGATATAACGCACGCCACGCACTGTTGCTACATATTCCATGCGGTGCTCCACGCCCTCGAAAGTCTCGAGCGAACGCCTCAGCTTCTCGCTATCCACGCCAGCGGTCTTGCCCGCAAGCCCCGCCGCCATAGAGTTGAGTGCGTTGTGGGTGCCTTGCAGAGAGAGTTTGTCTTGTTTCATATCTAAAAAAACTGTTTTGTCTGAATTGTTTATAATAAAGCTGCCGCCATGGGTAAACGCCACGTTTTTGCCGTCGTCGCCAAAGCCAAAGGGTAAAAGTTTCGCCTGAACAGTGCGCTTTGCAAGCTCACGGCGAATAACCTCGTCACCCGACCAATAGATAAAATAGTCCTCTGAGGTTTGGTTTTGCAGAATGCGAAATTTAGAGTCGATATAGTTCTGAAACTTATATTCGTAGCGGTCTAAATGGTCGGGTGTAATGTTGGTCAGGATCGCCACATTTGCCCTAAAGTCGTACATTCCGTCGAGCTGAAAGCTACTGAGTTCAATTACATAATAGTCTAAATTCTCTTCCGCCACTTGCCATGCGAAGCTTTTGCCCACGTTGCCAGCCAAACCCACGTTGTAGCCTGCGTTTTGCAAGATGTGGTAGGTCAGCATCGTAGTTGTAGTTTTGCCGTTAGAGCCTGTGATGCAGATGGTTCGCGCCTGCGTGTATCGCCCTGCAAACTCAATCTCGGATATTATCGGCAGGTCTCTTTCTCTAAAAAACTTCACTATCGGTGTAGTATCTGCTATACCCGGACTTTTTACGACCTCTACACCGAACTCGCCGCTCTCTGTCAGAGCCATTGCCTTAGCGTGAGAGCCCGCTTCGTAAGCTATCCCACGGCTATCGAGCTCCGCCCGATATTTCGGCTGTATCTTGCCGAAGTCTGAGACCAGCACCTCGAAACCCTCTTTTTTAGCCAAGATAGCCGAACCAACGCCGCTCTCGCCAGCGCCAAGTATAATTTTCAACTGCTTTTTATTCATCGTTTCAAAAAACTTTTTTCTGAGACACAAAGTTACGTTATTTTTGCTAATTTTGCAGGATAAATGCTCGAAAAAATGATGTACGACGAATATCTATACCCTATTGCCCTGACGCTGATAAGTGGCGTTGGTCCTATTACAGCCAAAAGCCTGATTGCCCACTACGGCTCTGCCGAAGCGATTTTTAGGCTAAAGAGCAACGAGGATTTTGCCGAACTGCCCAAAAGCTTGAGTGCTTTACGCGACAATTCCCAGAAAGTAGCGGCTCTGGAACGCGCCAAGCAAGAGATTGAATATGCCGAAAAAGAGGGACTGAGGATACTTTATTACCAAAACCAAAACTACCCTTTTCGCCTGAAAGAGTGCGAGGATGCACCGATAATTTTGTATCAAAAAGGCTCTACAAACCTCAACTCGCCTAAGCTCGTAGCAATTGTAGGCACGCGAAATATCACGCCATACGGCAAAGAGATGACCGAAAGACTTGTGGCTGAAATAGCAGCAGCTAATTCCGGCGTAATCATCGCAAGTGGACTGGCTTATGGCGTAGACGGAAATGCTCATAAATTTTCATTGAAAGATAGCCTGACTACCGTGGGCGTGGTGGCTCATGGACTCGACGAACTCTACCCTAAGCGACACACAGAGCTTGCTCGCAAGATGGTAGAAAGTGGTGGCTCGATTGTCTCTGAATACACTACGAAAACTTTTGCCGACCCATCGCAGTTTGTGCAGAGAAACCGCATCATTGCAGGGTTGTGCGATGCCACAATAATAATAGAGAGTGCCGAGAGAGGTGGCGCTCTGCTCACTGCTTACGCTGCAAATGCCTACGATCGCGATGTATTCGCACTCCCGGGACGCGTGGGAGACACCTTCTCGCAAGGCTGCAATAACCTGATAAAACGGAACTTAGCACAAATCATCACCTGTGGCAACGATATTTTTGAAGCAATGGGTTGGACAAATGCGCCAAACAGACACAATGAGCCAGAGCTCTTTGTAGAACTCACAGCAGAGGAACAAAACGTAGTGGAGATTTTACGTAGCTCGCCGATGGGTCTAAACGAACTGAGCCGCGAGGTGGGAATGCCTGTGCAGAAACTGATATCGATGCTTGTGCTTTTAGAATTCAAAGGAATGGTAAAACAGCAACCGGGAAATATCTACAATGCATTTCATAAATAAAAACAAAAAAGCGACAAGTTGATTTGTCGCTTTTCCGTGACTCAGCTGGGGCTCGAACCCAGGACCCCATCCTTAAAAGGGATGTGCTCTACCTGCTGAG
>CAYFSY010000018.1:0-11624 GCA_964345905.1 uncultured Paludibacteraceae bacterium
GGTCTATCGCAGTGCGTCTATCTATGCGATGTCATCACGCTTCGAGGGACTGCCTTTGGTATTGATAGAGGCTATGAGGCTTGGTTTGCCTATAGTTAGTTTCGATTGTGATACAGGTCCTCGAGACATTGTAGAGCACGGCAAGACGGGTTTCCTCGTGGAGGCGAACAACGTAACGGAGTTGGCGGAGCGCATCGACCTTTTGGCAGGCGATAGAGGCTTGCGAGAGGAGTTTGCCGAAAACTCGTTAGTGCGTGCCGAGAAGTTTAAGTTAGAACCAATTTTAGAGCAATGGAAAGAGATACTAAAGTGAGACGTATAGCGGTCGATTGCCGAATGCTAAAAAACAGTGGCATAGGAGTTTATCTTAGAAATATCCTAAGGGTTTGGCTATCAGAGAGCAACCATGAGTTTTTGCTTATCGGCAAAGACAGAGAGATACGCGAGGAGTTTGCCTCGTTTCAAAACTTCGAGGTTCTGCCTTGCGAGATACCGATTTTTTCCTTGAAGGAGAAGCTCTCTTTCCCCACCCGAGAGATAAACCGCTGCGATGCCTTTTATAGTCCGAACTTCAACTTGCCAATAGGCGTGAAAGTGCCGCTGTTTATGACTCTGCATGATGTGGTTTTCCTCGACTACAAGGACTTTACCTCGTCTTTGGGTAGGTCTGTTCGCCGTCAGTTTCTGAACTTTGCAGTTCGCAGGGCTGAGCGTATTTTTACTGTCTCGGAGTTTACCAAGCAGAGAATTTTGCACTATTTTCCAAAGCAGAGGAATATCACTGTGGCTTACAACGGCATCAATTCAAGTTTAATGAATTGTAAATCAGGTGTTTGTGGGAGAAAATACGACTTCCCTTACGCAATCTATGTGGGCAACATCAAACGTCACAAAGGGCTCGACGTGTTGGTAGAGGCGTGGGAGAGTTTGGATAAAAAACTTGTAATTGTGGGCGATGTGGCGGGGCTCAAGAGTGCCGACGAAGCCACTTTCCGCCGTATGCAAGCCAACGAGAATATCATTCTGGCAGGGCGTATCGCTTCCGACGAGGAGCTCTATTCGCTGATAGAGAACGCCGAGATGCTTGTGCAACCCTCGCGTTACGAGGGATTTGGCATTCCACCGCTCGAAGCCTTATGGCTCGGCACGCGAGTAGTTTTGTCTGATATTCCCGTATTCAGAGAGGTTTATGGCGACTTGCCAGTTAGGTTTTTCGAGGCGGAAAATCCCCAAAGCCTGCTCTCTGCAATCTCAAATCCAAACACGGATAGCGTTCCGCAAAAAGTTTTGGCAGAGCGGTTTAGCTACCAATCTACTGCCAGAACTATTCTACAAACTATCGTTAGTCGCTAAAAACTCACGGCTTACACTTCTCTACATAGACGCTTTCGTAGTCGGGCAGTAAGGTAGGGTGTAGGGCTTTGATGATGTCGAGCAGCAGCACGTCTGGCTGTGCTATGGCACCTTCCCAATAGTCGTTGGCAGAGGATGGCAGATATCGCTTCATAAAGTGATAGACCTCGCCAGTCTGCATCGGGCGGAATAGCTTGTGGCGACTCTCCATCGCCTCAAGTTCGCTGAGGGTTAGGGTCGGCACGTTGAGCCACACGTCAGCGGTGGAGAAGTTTTTCAGCACGGTCTCGAAGTCCATCGAAAGGCTGGTGCCATCTTTTATCACTCTATCCTGATAGAGGTAGTCGCCGCCTGCGTCTTGCACAAGGTTTGCGATGTAGCTATTGCCTGCAGGCATATACCAAGTGCCTCTGAAGTTGGCGTTGAGCAGGATTGTTGGCTTTTTGCCGTCGAGGTTTTTGGTCAGATTTTTTGCATCGTTGTAGCGACTCTCTATCTCGCTGAAAATCGAGTCTGCCTTTGGTAGCTGGTCGTAGAGTGCGGCTATGAGCTTTACCCACTCTGTTCTGCCGAGCGGTGTTGATTCCTGCCATTCGTTGTTGAACACAAAGCGTATGCCAGCCTGCTCCAGTCGTGTGATTAGTGCCTCTTGCTTGTTGAACGAGGGTAGCATAAATACCTCTGGGCGAAGCACCAAAAGCTGCTCTACGCTTGGTGCAAAGGCATCGCCTATGTCGATGATTTCGCCTTTGCTACGCCCCTCTCTGACCTTCTCGCTGTAGGAAATCTCTGGTTGCGTTACGCCTTTGACGGTGCCGAAAACATCTAATAGCTCCAAAAAGCCGTTGTAGGTAACCGAAGCGGTAGCCAACGACTTGATAGGAACGACTATTTTTAGTCCATCTTTTGGGGTCTCTACCTCAGAGTCTTTTACCAGATAGAGCCGCTGCTGATACTCCCCCTCTGGTGCGAACACGCTGTAGATAGTAACTCTCTGAAAATCATTGAATTGGTCGATAGAGAATCCCTTGGCGTACTTCACCTCTATGGGGGTAAAGTTTTGGTTGTCTGCCTCGCTCTTTGCCTTATTGCCACAAGCAACTAATAGAGTAGCAACGATTAAAATTAAAGCTGTTTTTTTCATAAGTGCTTTTTCTTTGAATTAAACGTTTTTTTCTGGAATGCAAAGATACGAATTTTTGTGGAATCGTCTAAGCGCTTAATCGTCGAACTGTGATGCAAAAATGTATAAATTAACAAAGTTTGTTAACAAAACTGATATTAGTATTACAAGGCTTTTTCTTATTTTTTTGTTTGGTTGTGTTATTTGGTTTGTAATGCGTCTAAATTAAGTTTGGATTTAAGAAATGTGGTCAGTCGTTGCAGAACATAAAATGCAATTAGTCCACAAACAAGTCCTGCTACAAAACCCAAAGACACCCCAACAAGAATCGCAGTCTTAGCTGACCACCAGTGAACAAATTTGTTTAACATCCAAAACCCAGCACCGCAAATTATAAGTCCGCCAATTGTCGTGGAAGAAACTAAAAATGTCTTGAACCCTGTTGCGAAAGATTTTCTGTTTAGTCCAACTAAAACTGAAGCAGATAAAGCTCCAAGTGAAATAAGTCCGAATAATATTAGAAGTCCGAATACTGTCAATGCAACGCCTGCACCTACGCAAACGAAAATAAAACCTATGCCGAACAACGCAAATAAACCAAGTCCGGGAGCAAAATCCTCATCATCATTATATGTGTTATTGTCAGCAATAGTCGTGGTGTCTGAGTGAATTGTTGTTACGGTCTGAAGCGTCTGCAAGCTGTCTGAAACCTGTCCGCTTACAAAACCTAAAGTCAGAAAGTAAAAAGTTGCAAGTGCAATGAGTTTTGGCTTTTTCATTTTTTGTTCAAAATAACTTTAGAGGATTTTTCCTCAAATTTTCCAACAAAATTACAAAAATGCTCTTATTTCTTGCAAACAAAAATTCATTTCCCTGCGGCTTACTCCAATATCAGCTTTTCTGTTGCAACTATTTTATTATCTCTATCGCTCAATTGTAATATATAAGTCCCTGACTCTAAATGAGGCAAAATAAGCTTACCATTGCTATTACAAAGCTCGCCTTTATCTACCAACTGCCCCAAAGAGTTGAATATCTTATAGTTTGAAAGTTGTGTGTTCGTCAATTTCAGATTTACAACACCACCTTTCTGTATCGGATTTGGGAAAATCTGAAAATGGTCGTTGTGCAAGTCGCCGTTATTCAAAGAGCTTGTTATATCCTTGTGATACAAGAAGATAATCCATTTTGCCACGCTTTGGTCATACACTCCTAACGTCTGTGGATAGAGATAAATGGCAGATTTAAATCCATTTTCTGCAAAGATTTTTAGTATTTGCAGGGAATCAATGGCATTCCATGCAGAATCTGCTCTGTTTAAGAAATAATTATCGGTAGCCACACTACCATCTGTATTAATGTACCTCAAGTCATCGGGTTTGCCGATAGCTACATTTGTATTTATGTAAGGGGTTTGCGTGCTGAAGTCGTTTGGTTTGTGAATCTGACTTAACCCCATCCAGATAATTGTAGCGTCAAAAACGGTGTCGTCTAAAGATGACAATTTAAATGTAACTCCACCAAAATCTGACGGCGAGTCGAAATAAATTTTAAATGGGATACTGTCTGTTGGACAATTGGGACAAGAGTAATAAGAAAGATTACCTCCCTCAAAATTGTATGTGTCATAATCGACAATTAGAGTTGCAATGTTTACATACCCACTCCTAATGGTGCTACCATCCTGACAATAAACATTCAAGCTAAATACAAAGCCCAATACTAATAAGATGTTTTTAATACTTTTCATAACTATAATTTTTTTTAATGTTAATACTATGTTTTGTTAGTCTTGTAAAATAACGTATAATTTAGGATAACAAAATTACATAAATATTCTGACTCTTGCAAACAAAAAAAGAGACGAAACCCAATCAGCTTCGTCTCTCTTTACTTTATTATCTCTCAATGGATTACATTTTTCTGAAAGGTGGCTTCACAATCTCTGCCTTAACCTCTTTGTTGCGGATAAGCACAGCAATCTCTGTGCCTACCTTCGAGAACTCAGTCTTCACATATCCCATACCGATACCGATATTTGATGTTGGCGCCATAGCGCCAGATGTTACGCGACCGATAACGTTGCCTTTGCCGTCAGTCAGCTCGTAGCCTTGGCGTGGGATAGCCCTCTCTCTCATCTCGAAACCGATAAGCTTCTGTGCTACGCCGTTTTTGCGTTGCTCGATGTAGAAGTCGCTGTCGATAAGATCTTTGCCCTCAGCCGGTTTTGTAATCCAGCCCAAGCCGGCCTCGATAGGCGAAGTGGTCTCGTCAATCTCGTGTCCGTATAGGCAGAATCCCATCTCGAGGCGCAACGTGTCTCTTGCACCCAAGCCGATTGGCTCGATGCCCTCTGGCTTACCAGCCTCAAACAGTGCGTCCCAAATCTGCATAGCATACTCAGGGTAGAAGTATAGCTCGAAGCCACCAGCACCGGTGTAACCTGTGTTTGAGATGATTACGTGTGGTGCACCAGCAAACTCGCCAACTTCGAAGGCGTAGTATGGTATCTCGTCGAGGTTGATTTTAGTAAGGCGTTGCATCACCTCTTTAGCCTTTGGTCCCTGAACAGCAAGCTGTGCGGTTCTGTCAGAAGCGTCTTCAAGCTCTACACCGTCAATGAGGTTCTGCTGAAGCCAAGCCCAGTCCTTTGGTAGGTTTGCTGCGTTTGGCACAAGCATATATTTATTCTCCTCGTAGTGGTAAACTATCAGGTCATCTACTATACCGCCCTTTCCGTTAGGAAAAAAGTTGTATTGAGCCTTGCCAACCTCTAAAGCAGCGATATTGTTACTGCAAACTCTCTGTAGGAATTTGGTAGCGTTAGGACCCTTTACCCAAAATTCGCCCATGTGCGACACGTCAAATACGCCAACACCGTTGCAAACAGTGAGGTGCTCAGCATTGATTCCCTTTGAGTATTGAATAGGCATATTATAGCCTGCAAACTCGTGCATCTTCGCTCCAAGAGCGATGTGCTTCTCTGTAAATGGAGTGGTTTTCATTATTACAAAATGTTATTTTATTAATGATTTAAAAATTTATTTTTCAGCAACTATTTTAACGATATTCTTTATCACCTCTGCGGACTTCTCCATAGAGCGAATTGGCAGGAACTCAAACTTTCCGTGGAAGTTGTGTCCGCCTGCGAATATGTTAGGACAAGGCAAGCCCTTGAACGAGAGCTGAGCACCGTCTGTGCCGCCGCGGATAGGCTTTATCTTTGGCTGTACACCTGCCTGCTTCATCGCCTCCGCAGCGATGTCTATGATGTGCATCACAGGCTCTACCTTCTCTCTCATGTTGTAGTATTGGTCTTTCATGTCGAGCAGAGCTGTTCCCTCGCCAAACTCTTTGTTGATTTGGTCAACCCAATCTTGCATCTTCTCTTTGCGTTGCTCGAACTTTTTGCGGTCGTGGTCGCGAATGATGAGTGAAAGGGTAGTCGTCTCTACATCGCCTTGAATTGAGTTTAGGTGGTAGAATCCCTCGTAGCCTTCGGTGGTCTCAGGCGACTCGTGGTGCGGAATCATCGAGATGAGCTTTGCTGCAATCTTTGTAGAGTTTTTCATCTTGTTTTTGGCATATCCGGGGTGTACGTTGGTGCCGTTTATGGTAACCTTCGCACCCGCTGCGTTGAAGTTTTCGTACTCCAACTCGCCGATTTCGCCGCCGTCGATAGTGTAGGCAAAGTCGCATCCAAACTTCTCTACATCGAAGTTGTGAGCACCCAAGCCAATCTCCTCGTCTGGGTTGAACGCCACGCGGATTTTTCCGTGCTTAATCTCAGGATTTTTTATAAAGAACTCCATCGCCTCCATTATGGCAGCGATGCCAGCTTTGTCGTCTGCTCCGAGCAGTGTAAGTCCGTTGGTAACTATCAGGCTCTGCCCTTTGTAGAGCATAAGTTCTGGAAACTGCTTTGGCGAAAGCACAATGTTCTCCTCTTTGTTTAGCAGAATATCGTCGCCGAGATAGTTCTCTACAATGCGTGGCTGCACATTTTCCCCCGAAAAGTCTGGCGACGTATCGAGGTGTGCTATAAAGCCCACTGTAGGCAACTCTTTGTCTGTATTGGCGGGTAGTGTAGCCATAAGGTAGCCCTTCGAGTCGAGCTCCACCTCTTGCATACCAATCGCCTTTAGCTCCTCTGCCATGATTTTGGCAAACTCCATCTGCTGCGGCGTACTTGGCACAACCCCCGTAGAATCGTCTGAAGTACTGTGGATTGCTACATATTTAAGAAATCTTTCAAGTATAGTCATAACCGTTATAAATGTTATATTAGAAAAAATGTATTGCAAAGTTACTATTTTTCTATTATCAAACCAAATAAAAACACTAAATTTGTCGCCTGAAATTTTTATTAATAGTTTTTGACAGCATGACAAGGGTTCGTATTCTAACGTTAATTGTGGCTATATCAGCGATGTTTTCTTGCTCTGTAGCTAAAAAAATCTCCTCTACAGGCGTGGCTGAGATAAATTTTGGTAGTGGTGGCGGGTTTACTGGTAAGAGCATGGAGTATAAGCTCATGGCAAATGGCGATTTGATGCGAAATCAAGAATTCCTACGAAAAGTTGATGAACGCAAGGTGTTAGCGTTATTCAATGAGGCTAAAACTCTTATGGATTACGATTATCAGAATATTCATAACATGAGCTTTTTTATCAGATTGAGAGACAGCAAAGGCAACGAAAATCGTATAGTATGGCGAATGATGGACGAAGACGTAAATCAGTCTGTGACAAAGCTTTATGATAAGTTAAAAGCATTGATTAAAGAGTAGATTTATAAACAATAAATAATTAAATATAGGTATTTATGGGAATTTTATCGTGGATTATTTTAGGTCTTATTGCGGGTGCGGTAGCTAAAGCTATTCTTCCCGGAAGTGCCAATAGTGGCTGTATAGTAACCATCATTATTGGTATTCTTGGAGCTGTTGTTGGCGGATGGATTGGCTCCGAGCTTGGATGGGGAAAGGTAGATGAGTTTAGCATTAGAACTCTGCTTATGTCCATTTTAGGTTCTGTAATTATACTTTCCGTATATGCTCTGTTGAGAAAAAAGAATTGAAAAATATAGCTATATCTTACTATTTCGATAAAAGAGATATAGCATTGAAATTGATTAGTAATAAATAAATTAACATCTATTAGAAGATGAAAAAAACATTTCAAATTATCGCTCTTGCAGTTGTTTTGGTGTTTCCTGCCAAAGCTATTGCTCAGGACTTCTCTACTATTGAGGGTCTGAAGAGCTATCTTCGCACAGCCGAAGCAAAAAAAGTTATGCCTAAACCGCAGAAAATGGTAGAGAGAATTCCTGCCAATGTTGTAGAACAGAAGTTTGCCTTAGACTTTACAGAGTTTGGCTCGTTTAGCCGATTTGTAGAGGATTTGGCGGTGCCAGAGAGCCAAGTAGAGGGGTTGCTTCACGGATTGTTTGGTTTTTCTACTGACTACACTTTTGCTAAAATGCCTTCTACAACCGATGAACTTGGTATAAAGCATACCAATTATTACGTTTACTACAAAGGTTATTTGGTTGATGGTCAGATGATTATGGTTCACAGCAAAAACGGCATTCTGCGTAGTATCAATGGAATAGTAAAGAGTGTAGGCAATCCTACTTTTACTGCAAAAATCACTCCAGAGTTGTCGCTCATGAAAGCAAAGACCGCTATTAAGGTGGTTGATTTAGTGGACAAATATCCGTCAGAAAAGGTTTGGACAGAGGTTACTAAAAACGGTAAAACCTACTATCGTCTGGCAGAGAAGGTTAAGATTTTCTCGCTTACACCGATGAAAAAATATAACGTTTATATCGACGTGGAAAATGGCGAGACACTTCGCCAAGTGAGCCTTTTGCCACAAGCTGATATCACCGTTACTGCAAACACCTACTTTGACGGAGCAAGGAGCATTACTGTAGATAGCCTTAGTGCAACCTCTTATCGCCTTAAAGACAATGCTCGCCGTATAGCCACATATAATGGTCGTACATGGGACGGTGAGAGCTATCCTTCGCGTAATATGATTTTTACAAGTAATCAGAAAAACTTTGGAGTGGACTCACTGAAACCTGCTGTTCAGGTGCATTGGGGAATGGAAAAGACCTACGACTATTACCTTAGCCGTCATCAACGTAATAGTTACGATGGTGCAGGTGGAGATATCTACAACATTTACAATCCTGTAGCTTTTGATTATGAGGGAATGTATCTTAACGCTGCAGCTCTTGGTTATGGCATTATGCTTTATGGGCGTGGTGGAAATTACCCAGATTATGGTGTAAACTATAATCCTTTGGTAGCTTTAGATGTAGCTGCACACGAGTTTACCCACTTGGTAACAGCCGAGAGCAGTGGCGGAGGTCTTGAGTATGAGGGTGAATCTGGTGCTTTGAACGAGAGTTTCTCGGATATTTTTGGCACAAGCGTAGATTTCTACTCAGATAGCACTCAGGCTAATTGGCTGATTGGTGAGGATATAGACAAGAATGGAGGTTTTATGCGCTCTATGTCAGCCCCTTCTACTACACAGCTATCTTATAGTGATCGTCAGCCAGATACATACAAGGGTAACTACTGGGCAAATACATCTTCTAGCTACGACAATGGCGGAGTGCACATAAATAGTGGAGTTCAGAACTTCTGGTACTACCTGCTTTGCAAAGGCGGTTCGGGTACCAATGACAAAGGCACAGCCTATAACGTAGTTGCCATAGGAATGCGCGATGCCGAAAGGATTGCGTACAAAAATGTTATGCAATATCTGCCATATAGAGCTCAGTTTGTAGATGCCTATGCAGGTTCGCTAAATGCAACTCGCGACCTTTTTGGACAAAACTCTCAGCAATACCGATCGGTCATTGAGGCGTGGAAGGCTGTAGGTATTGATAGTACAATGCCGGTGCCTTGCAATGGCGGACAGATTGTTACAGCAAATAGCGGCACTATCTCAGACGGTAGCGGCAACGAACAATATGGTAGTAATAAAACATGTACTTGGCGTATTCAGACAACTCCCGGCAGGTTGATTAAGCTATACTTTACTGCTTTTGATTTGGAAGAAAAGTATGGAAATAGTTTCTATGACTATGTAGCTGTCTATGATGGAGCCAATGAAAATGGCACTTTGCTTGGCAAGTATGCTGGAGGGGTTGTTCCTGCTGATACTCTAAGGTCTACAGGAACGGATATGTTTGTAGTTTTCTATAGTGACGCTTATGAGACAGGCGATGGCTTCGAGGCTGTGTACGAGACCTACGGAGTGAATAGCGTTCAGCCTATCGAAATGAGCCAAAGCGACTTTGCGGTATATCCAAACCCTGCAAAAGAGGTGGTAACGCTTAGATTTTCTGAATCTCACACTTCGCTCAGTGTTCAAGTTACGGATATGCTGGGTAGGGTAGTGAAGGCAGAGACCATGGAGGTTTTGGCAGAGACCCCAGTGTCGCTCGACGTAAGCGAGCTTCCAGAAGGAGTCTATACCCTTAGGTTTACAGACGAGAGCGGCTACAGCAGAGCAACCAAGCTTTTTGTAAAATAAAAATTTGAAAAAATAAATATCAATTGCTCCGCCTTAGTTTTTTTAGAAAAACGGGCGGAGTTTTTTTATTTTGTGAGAAAAAAAGTATAATTTTGCAGCAAAATTTAAGAATATAATAGGAACAGAGTTATGCAAAAGACAGTAGTTAGCGGAATACGTCCGACTGGAAATTTACACCTTGGCAACTATTACGGTGCGTTGGTCAATTTTATAAAGATGCAGCAAGAATACAATTGCTACTTTTTTATTGCGGATTGGCACTCGCTGACCACTCACCCAGACCCATCGCAGCTGCACCAAAACGTCAGAAACGTCTTGGCTGAATATATCGCTTGCGGCTTAGACCCCAAGCTTTCGGCTATCTATGTGCAGTCAGACGTAAAGGAGATTGCAGAGCTATATCTGCTGCTGAATATGCAAGCCTACTTGGGCGAACTCGAGAAGACGGCTTCGTTTAAAGACAAGGCTCGCAAAAACCCGCAGAACGTCAATGCTGGTCTGCTTACCTACCCTGTGCTCATGGCGACGGATATCCTGATTCACAACGCCGACTTTGTGCCTGTAGGCAAAGACCAAGAGCAGCACCTCGAGATGACTCGCGACTACGCCCAGAGGTTCAACAGCAGATACGGCGAGGAGTTCTTTAAGCTACCGCAGCCATTCAACTTTGGCGAGCAGCTGATAAAGATACCCGGGCTTGACGGCAGCGGCAAGATGGGCAAATCCGAAGGCAACGCCATCTACCTCATCGATACGCCTAAGGAGATAGAGAAGAAGGTGAAGCGTGCCCTGACCGACAGCGCTCCTACCGAGATGAACCAGACAAAGCCAGACTATATCGAGAATCTATTCACCATAATGCGAGTGGTGTCGAAGCCCGAAGTGGTGGAGTTTTTCGATGAGAAATGGAACAAGTGCGAAATTCGCTATGGCGACCTCAAGAAGCAGCTTGCAGAGGATATCATAGCCATGACAACCCCTATCAGAGAGCGGATAGAGGAGGTAAAGGCAAACGACCAGCTGCTCAGAGATATTGTTAGCGAAGGAGCCGAAAGAGCTCGCGAGAGCGCTGCTCATACACTATTGGAAGTTCGTAGGATAATGGGATTTAAGAGTTTTTGAAACTAAGTAATAAAAACTAAAACCGCACTCCGATTTTATTCTGGTAGTGCGGTTTTTTATATATCAGAAAAGCAAAAGTTCTCTTTTTTTAGAATCTATAGCCTATACCAATCTTTAGCAACGCATCGAAGCCTAAGTTTGTTTCAAAAAGACCATAGAGTTTACTGCCAAAAGTTATACCAATAGGAGTAAGGTTTACAGCACCGCTTATAAGCTGTACTCTAGACTCTTCTACTGCACTGTTTTCTGCTTCTGCTTTGTAGTTGTTGTCGTGTCTGCTATAGTAGCGAAGACCCATATCTACTCCTGAGTATAATCTGAATTTTGGTTTGTTGATATAGGTAAAGCGTACCGATGGCATAAGCGTAGCAAAAACCTTTTGAGTCTCTTTAGTAAGCTTAGTTTTGGAGCCGTATTCGTATTGCTTTATGCTCATAGGCTCTACTGTGGCTTTAACTCCAAGCTGTAGC
>CAYFSY010000018.1:11634-14219 GCA_964345905.1 uncultured Paludibacteraceae bacterium
GTAGCTGGTGGTAGTAGTGCATGCCGTAGTGTCCGTACAAGTTGATTCCGATGTTTCTATTTCCTCCATAGTAGAATCCATCCATGATATCTCCAAAGCCTCCGATACCATATCGTATGCCACCAGAGGTGGAGAAAAAACCTGCATTTATGCCAATTTCATTTTTCTTATAGCTCTCTTCTTGTGCCTGTAATGCTGGTGTTAGCAGAGCTAAAATCATTACTGCAATGCCAAATCTCTTTTTCATTTTATTAAATGTTATATTTATTGGTTAATAATCAGTTGTAGTGTTTTTTTATAATCTGTAACCTATACCAAACTTGATAAATGATGCTGCTCCTATATTAAATTCAAACATTCCATACACTTTTTTGCCTACATTTATGCCTATTGGTGTCATATTAAATGCAAAATGGCTCTCGAGATATTTGCCAGTGTGTCCGGGTTCGTATAGCTTATCGTCGCTATATTGTATAGCGACTCCCATATCTAACCCAGAATATAGCCTTACCCACTTTCTATTTAGATAGGTAAAACGGACGCTCGGCATCAGTTCCCAAACCGAGTCGTTGCGATGCCCGTCAATGGAACTCCAGTTTTTGCTATAGCGATAATTGCGAGAGAATTCAGCAGTAGCCTTTACTCCATACTGTATCCACCACTTGAAGTTGTGATGATACTGAACTCCATAGCTACCATACCAATCTGTAGAGGTTGTGTATGAGCGTGGTCCTCTGTAGTATTCTCCACCGCCATTTATGAACAGAAGTCCGTATAATGACTTTATACCCCCAGTCAGCACTATGTCGTTGTGGTACGGACTGTGTTTGCTCGGTCTAATAGTCTGAATATCTCGCTCTTGAGCTATAGCTCCGCCTGCCATAGCAAGCAGTAAGATGACTGTCAAAATTCTATGTCTCATAAATAAAAAGGCATTTTACAAAAAAGACGCACAACTCTGAAAAATGTTGCATTGTTTTTCTAATAATCGATACCTTCCCGAGACAAAACTCCTTTGCTGTAGTTGTTATTTATAGACTTTCTGTTTTTCTTTTCCAAGTTATGTATGCTTCTCTTCCTAAATTCTGCGATGGTTCTCCACATAAAGGCCACTTTACATCTAAATAATACCATGGCTCAAATGGTAGAGGTCCATCATAAACTAATGATGGTTCAATTGAGCCTATTATTTCCAGATTGACTCTATTTCTACGTGTATACACTCCAATACATATTTCTTCTTTTGAGAATTCCTCCATCCCATTTAGGCTGTAAATTCTTTCAAAAACAAGAGGTCTTAAGTCTTTAATATTTAGCTCATTAAATTCAACTTTATGCCTAAATATCAAGGGGGTTATTGCGATGTGACACATTGGAGCTCTTTCCGGAGTTTTTTCCTTTTCTGATAGCACAACAGCTATACCCCAAAATCCTTCTTGTGGATTTGTCCTTATGATATCTCCTTTATTTAAAAGTGTTTTAGCTGACATAATATTAATTTGGTTCAAGATAATCTTTAGCGAATATTTTTTCAAATTTAGAACAAAGTTACATAAATCTTTTGATTCTCACAAGTGGTTTTGTTTTGGGTTCAATCATGCATTTTCAAAACGCCTTTTGTGCAGGAGTTTTCTTGTCATCTCCATTTGTTTACGTGCTCTACTTTGTCGTCAAATTGTGCTGACAATGATTTCACTCTCGACTTCAAGAGCAACTTTCTTCCTTCAATTGTCCTTGTGAAAACCAAGTCGCAAGCTCCCACAAGTCTTTCCCACTGGCGTTGAAAATATTCAGCCAGATTTTTGTTTTTTCCGAGTATTTCGGGGACAGAATGATAGTCTTTTTGCTCAACGAAAAGCATAAATCTATTTTTTCTGATAATCACATATCGTGGATTGTCAATAGGAGCAACTATCTCTTTAAGTGCATTTATAAATGTTGATTTTTCGAATGTTGTACCGCCATCTAAATGGCAATAAACTGTTCCTAACTCGTCCATAGAGGTTTCTACTTTTAGCTTAGAGTTGTCGGTGCGGATTGCTCCGGCTTTTATCAATGAATTCAGAAGTGCATCACCGATTTGTTGGATGTCTTTTGAGATGTCTCGGTATTTGAAGTACAACCTCAATGTCTTGTAGGCTTGCCTGCCGAAAAACAATGCTCCGCCGATACAGATTACTACCAGAAAAACGTATAAGTCTTGTAGGCTTTTGATGTTTCTTAGAACTCTTCCAAATCCTTGTAAGACAGACTCTAAATATGCCAAGATTGAAAAGCCAAGCATTACCATTAAGTTCTTTATAGTCTTGTACAGATACATAGACTTAACCGCTTTGTATTCTCTCTTTTCAGGAAATGGAATTTTTATCTCCTCTACGAGGCTTACACCTGTTGCCAAAGCCTGCTGCCAACGCCTTTTCAAACTCTCTCTGTCACCTGCATAGGCAAACATTTCAAGGTTTTTCTTTTCGGCTACTTCTTTTTGGTGGATGTTTTCTGGCAAATTCAATCTGCCAATCCCGTTTTCAATTCCGGGTTCTTCTCTGAATGAAACACCTACAAAGCTTCTGAAGCGTCTTTTTAGC
>CAYFSY010000018.1:14229-18039 GCA_964345905.1 uncultured Paludibacteraceae bacterium
GGTCGAAATCCTCGCCACCTGCAGTCGAAGTGGGGTCGATACAGACCAGATGCCAGATGTTTCCCGTCTTGTCGCTATTTCCGTTTTGCGTTCTGATAGCTCTACCTCGCATCTGATTAGAGAGGACAAACGAACCGACAAAACTTGCCAAGATTAAAGAGTTGATTGAGGGAGCGTCCCAACCCTCGCCAAGCAGAGATTTTGTCCCTATCAGAACCTCAATTTCTCCACGCTGAAAGATTTGAGTTACTATGTTTACAATATCGTGTTTGAGTTGCTCGATCTGATTGATTAGAACGTAGTTGCTATCAAATGGCACTGGCGCAGAGCTGATTTGTGTTATGCCGAGAGCTGCGGCTTTCTCTTCAAAAGCGGGGTAGGCACCGGCAGGAATGATTATCATTGAGCCTGTCAGAATAGCAATTTTCTTGTTGTCTCTATTTTCTCGTCTTAGTTTTTCAAATATTGGAATAACACCGATTTTATTGAGTTCAAGATTGTTGTCTGGAGCGTTGACATAAAACTCTTTACGGATGAAGTCGGAGAGAATTACCAAGCGCAATTTATCCCCTAAACTTTTGTATTCGAAATCGACAATCTCTTTGATGCCATTTAGTTTGCTAATGCTCGAAGTCAGAAATCTTGTAACTCTTTTATTGTGAGAAAAGCTGATTTGCTTTCTTTCAATTGCTCCGTATCTTCTAAGTCGGTTTTCGAGGTTTTTCTGATGCTCTTCAAACGCCTTAAAGTGCTCTTTTTCTTTGTATAGATAAAAAATCCAAAAGCGTTTCAATCCATTCGTAGTCAAGTTCAGGGATTTTAAATCTCTTATCGCCGATTACTTCAAGGTGTGTGTCGGGAATCTCTTTGTTGTTGGCTTTTAGGAAAATCAGACAAGCTGAATAGTAGGAGAGGTTGTTGTAAATCCAATCTAACTGCTCCGTGGGGTTTTGCCAGATAGGGTGTTGTTCGATTGCTTGAACGATTGTTTGGTCGGTTTTGATTTCCAGAAAAAGCTTCTCGATGTTTTGCCTAAAATCAACGATGCTTTGGTTCTCTTTTTCTGTTGGGAAGTAAAGTAAACGTAATCTTGATGAGGACATAAATCGCCTTCTACGACCAATTCTGGAACAGAAATTTCTGTATCAACAGCTCCGTTTAAGTCGATGTATCGTTGCCACTCTGTGGCTGTAACATCGTATGGCGGTGTGGCGGTCAAGCCAACGATAATCGGGTTTAACTTCTCTTTGACTTTAGTCAGCGTTTGCCACCATTCGTTTTTCAGATGGTGCGACTCGTCAACCACGATGGTTTTTATATTCTGTGCTTTTAGTCCGCTGACGATGTTGTTTAGGTTAGAATTCGTGGTTCTGCCATTTTCATTTTTATCCTCTGTCTCCTCTTCGTTTTCTGTCTCCTCTTCCTCATCTCTCCGATTGTTACAAGCGGCGTGGAGACCCTGGTAGGTTACTACGGTCATAAATTTTGGATTGCGAATGTCTCTGGAAATCCAATCGGGAGTTGAGTTGGTCTGTAGAAAGAGTTCGCAAAAGCGTTGTATCCATTGGTTGCGAATTGCAACAGTCGGTGCAAGAATTAAAGTCGGTTTGTTAAGCCGAATAGCCACTTCAAGTCCTAAGACGGTCTTGCCAGAACCCGGAGGAGCAATTACGTGTAAATGTCCGTCACTCAGGCGGTCTTGCAAGTCGTCAAGCACTCGTTGTTGGTATTTTCGCCAACTGTATTTGAACTTTATGTCTTTAGGATACTCAGTCAATGTTTTGGTGGCTTTTATTTTAGGCTTAGGTCAGATGCGTTCTAATATTTTGGTAAAATTATATAAATCTTTTGACTCTCACAAGTGGTTTTGCTTTGGGGTCAACACCCCGCTGTTGCAAAACCTATGTTATGTGCATTTAATCATTACTTTTCGTGAAGTCCGATTTTATTCCCTTCACTATCAATGAACACTGCAAAAAATCCCATACCTTCGGCTTGTATTGCAGATTTTGCAATAATTGTTTTTCCGCCTAATTTTGAAATTTCTGCAAGTGCTTTATCAATGCTTTCAACTCTTAAAGAAATTAAAACACCGTCTGATGATGGTTTTATCTGCTCCGAAAAAGAAATTGCACCTTCGTTTTCGGGGAAAAATCCCATTTGTTCTGTTTCGCCACAATCGGCAACTTCAATTTTTACGTTAAAAACAGTTTGATAAAATTTAACTGCTCTGTCGAAATTCGCTGCTGGAATTTCAAAGAATGAAACAATTTTTGTCATTTTTTTATTTTTTGGTTCAAGATAACTTTAGAGGATTTTTCCTCAAAATTTTCAGCAAAGTTACAAAATATTTTATTTTCAGCCCCGTATTTTGCAAAACGGCTGTTGGCAGACTATTGTTTTTTTTCAAACACCCATTTCATGTTTATGAACTCGTATATCAATCGACACGAGTATTCAAATGGAGTTTGACTTGTGTTTCCTTGTATTTACTTAAAACTTCAATAGATTTTTCAATCTGCAAGCTATAGTTATCTATTGACTCCTTGGCGCTTTCAATATCTTTTATGTCAAGTAGTTGCTTGTCAAATTCGATAGAACTATTATGCAAGTCATAGAAAGAAATTATGTGGTCTGTTATAAAGTCAGATGCAACTTGAGCTTTTAATCCACTCGTTAAAAATGTCAATACAATTGATAGAATCAGTAATGGGTGTTTCATTCTATTTCAGTTTTTTTAATGTTTGCCAATATATTAATTTACGACACAAAGTTACAAATTATTCTGAATCTTGCTATGTCTGTTAGTATTACTTCCCCTACAGCCTAAAAAATCTTATAATCCACATCGTGGTCAAAGACATCTATCTGCTCCTTTTGCTTTACGTAGCGGACAATGCGGCTTGTGAGCGGTAGGAAAAGAATCTCGTAGAGAGTTTTCAGAGTTATCTGCACAGCTATCAGCATAATTAGCTCTTTGTGTGGGATTACGCCGACGAAAGCGAGGGTAAAAAAGACTGTAGAGTCTGCCGTCTCGCCAAAGAGTGTAGAGACCACCGCTCTGAGCGAAAACTTTTTGCCCTTGTGCCGTAGCTTCATTCGGCTCATTACGTATGCGTTGAGCAGGCTACCACAGACAAAAGCCACAAAGCTTGCAAAGCTAATCCTTGCAGTGCTGTTGCCTAAAATCTGCTCGAAAGCCTCTTGGTGCTCGAAGCTCGGCGAGGCTGGTAGCAGTATAGCTAAGCGGAAAAACACCACCGCCAAGGCATTCATGGCAAAGCCAAACCAAATCATCATTTTGGCTTTGTTGTAACCCCAAACCTCAGCGACAAGGTCGTTGATGATATAAGAAATGGGGAATATCATCAGCCCTGCTGTGGCTGGTATCCCCCATAGAGATATGAGCTTCTGCTCTACAACGTTAGAGATAATTAGGCATGTAGAGAACAGCACTACACATGCAAAATAGATTTTTGATACTCTTATTTGAGACATATTCTTGTTTTTTTTTGAAAAAGTGGTTAAGCAAGCACACTTTTGGTTTATATTTCCCGATTAATTGGTTTTGAACTTGTATTCAACGCCTTTTAACTCCTCATTGGCTTTTACTATTTTGCCTTTCAGAGCCTCTTTGTAGTCGATAAAGCGTTTTTGCAGTTCAGGGTTGCCGCTGGCGAGGATTTGTATGGCAAGCAAGCCTGCATTCTGAGCAGCGTCTATGCCAACTGTTGCCACGGGTATTCCGGGAGGCATCTGCACTATTGCCAGCAGTGCGTCCATTCCTTGCAGTGTAGCGCTGATAGGCAC
>CAYFSY010000019.1:0-17809 GCA_964345905.1 uncultured Paludibacteraceae bacterium
GTCAGGCGGAACTTCTCTTTTGGGAATAGCGGCGTGAGGTGCTCAAACTGAACCCTATCGCGGATTGCTGCCGGTGGCAAGCCGTTTACTTTGTTTACTTTGAGCAATGGGAAATACTTCTCGTCGTCACGAGGCAGGCGGATTGGTCCCTCCACCATGTCTCCGGTTTTTAGTCCCATAAGTTTTATCTGCGACTGCGAAACGTAGATGTCGTCAGGCGATGGGAAGTAGTTGTAGTCTGCTGAGCGAAGGAATCCGTAGCCCTCATTCATCACCTCAAGCGTACCACTACCTACAATCATCTCATCGAAGTTGTATTGCTCTTTGGCTGCAAACTTTTTTTGTTGGTTATTATTATTGTTATTGTTGCCGTTGTTCTGACCGTTTTGTTGAGGCTGTGGTTGTCTGTTTTGCTTTTGCTGAGCCTCATTTGGCTTGTTTTCGTCAGTCGCTTTTGGAGTCTCTTTTGCTTCAACTTTTTCGTCAGTTTTGGTTGCTGTATTAGCCTCCTTTTTCTCCTCTACCTCAGCGGTTTTGGCTTTTGCCTCAGGTGCTTTCTCCTCCTTTGCTTTTACTTCCTTTGCCTCTGGTTCAGCGACTTTTGCTTTAGTCTCGGTGGTTTTTGTCTCGCTCTTTTCCTCTGTTTTAGCGGCTGCCTTTGTTTTAGCAACGGTTTTACGCTTTGGCTTAGCTGGCTCTGCCTTCTGTTCGGCAGGCTTTGCCTCTGCAGGTTTCTCTGCTTTTTCTGGCTTTTCTACCTTTTCGGCTTTCTCAGGCTTTTCTACTTTCTCTGCCTTTGCAGGTGTCTCATCTTTTATTCTTTGGCGTTTGGGTTTTTCTGCCTGTTGTTGTGGCTGCTGAGAGGCGTTGTTTGCCTTGTCTATAGCCTGTTGGTCGAGGATTGCGTATATCAATTTATCAAAATCCAATGAATTGATTTTTTTGATATTCATGTCGTTTGCAATTTTTTTCAACTCCTCGATAGATTTCTCTCTTAACTGTAAAATGTTGTACATCATCTATTTTTCTATGATTTTTTTAATTATTTATTGAGCAGAAAGTATAGCAATGTCTTTTTATAAAAACATCTATTTCAAAGCAAATCAATGCTATTGAAAATATACTTTTAGCCCTCTTTGAAAAGTTTTTTACTATAAATTATAAAATGTATAAAATGATTTTGCGGAAGATAATCCGACTTTGGCTCTTTTTCTGAACAAAATGATTATTTTGATGGTGCAAAGGTAATGCTTTTTTTGCACATAACCAAGTTTTTTATTGTTTTAATTTAGAAATTTAGAAATTTAGGAATTTAGAAATTAACAAATACAATACTGTCATTCCCGCGTAGGCAGGAATGACCCAAAGATAAAAAGCTCTCCTCTCTTGTGGAGAGGAGCGGGGAGGAGAGGCTATTTACTTAGTTTTATAGTGGCAGGTAACTTTGCGTTTGGCGATGTTTTGCAGTTTGCTCTTTACTAACTGTTTGCGTAGTGGCGAGATGTTGTCGGTAAAGACTTTGCCCTCGATGTGGTCGTATTCGTGCTGGATGACGCGTGCGAAGTAGCCCTCAAACTCCTCGTCTTGTGGCTGAAGGTTCTCGTCGATGTACTTGATGCGAATCTTTGAGTGACGTGGCACCCGCTCCGATAGCTTTGGAAGCGAGAGGCAACCCTCGTCCATCTCCACTATCTCGCCCGAACGCTCCACTATCTCTGCATTTATAAAGACCTTCTTTGGGGGATAGTTCTTTAGCTCTGGGAAGTCCTCCGCGTCGATTGGCGAAACGTCGATGATAAAGAGGCGTATCGCCCTGCCTATCTGCGGTGCAGCCAAGCCTACGCCCTCAGCGTGATACATCGTCTCAAACATATTTTCTATCAGCTGCGGAAGCTCAGGATAGTCTGGCTCAATTGGCTTTGCCACCTCTCGTAGAACGCTGGCTCCGTATAAAACTACTGGTAATATCATATATATTTTCCTCTTTTTTACTCTATCAAATTTACATTTTGCAAATGTACGAAAAAATGCGGACAACAGAGACACCTCATCACACGCTTGGCGTTACAAAGCGGATAGTCTGGCGGCTGCGTTGCTCTACAAATATGGTCTTTTCGGCAAAAAACTTATCTACAATCTCTTTGGTGTAGTGGCGAATGGTAACCAACTCCACATCGGTGTTGTAGAGCACCTCGTAGTTCTCTTGCAACTCCTTTACCATACTTTGGAACGTCGCCTGATTGTAGTCCACGCAGAGCGAAAAGCTGATGGCTGAGGTCTGCATCAGGCTCATTTTCACTTTATAGGCAGCAAGCACAAGGAAAATCGAACTGAGCTTCTCCTCGGCTATAAACGAGAAGTCGCGTGGTGTCAGAGTTATCAGCACTTGGTTTTTCTTGTGAATGTAGATTGCCGGCATCGCTATTCGCTCGGTAAACTCGTTGATGACAGACCCCTCGTCGTCTGGCGTGAGGAACGACTTGACGTAGAGCGGTATCCGCTTCATTTTCAATGGCTTGATAGTCTTTGGGTGGATTATCGTTGCTCCGCAATACGAAAGCTCGATAGCCTCTTTGTACGACAGCCTGCGGATAACCTCCACATCGTCGTAGAGCTTTGGGTCGCCGTTCATTACGCCTGCCACGTCCTTCCAAATCGTTACGCTTTCGGCGTTGAGCATCGAGGCGAGCAGTGCTGCAGAGTAGTCTGAGCCCTCGCGTCCGAGCGTAGTGGCTTGGTTGGTAACCGTGCCAGCGATGAAGCCCTGGGTAACGTAAACGTTGGTGTCTTTGAAGTCAAACGCTTGGCGCGTAAGCTCTTTCGATAGGTCGTAATCGACATTTCCTTCGCGATAGTTGTTGTCGGTCTTGATGCAGAGGCGGATATCTACAAACTTATTCTCTACGCCTGTGTGGTTGAGGTAGTCGGATATGATGGTGGTGGACAGAAGTTCGCCGAAACTGACGATTTTGTCGTACTCGAAGTCGTAGCTTAGCGAAGGCTTTTTCTGCATCAGAAACTCCAGTTTCTCGAAAATCTCATCGACGCGGGTCATGTGTCCCTCTTTGCCGTTGTAGAGCTCGTCGAGAATCTCGTAGTGAAAATCCTTTACTCGCTCGATGTTTTGCTTTAGGTCTGGCTTGCGGTTGAAGTAGCTATCCACCACAGCCTCAAGCATATTGGTGGTCTTGCCCATCGCCGAGATTACCACCACAACTTGCCCCGTCTTTGCTCCGATGATGCGTTCTACAATCTTTACGCTATCTGCACATCTGACAGAGGCTCCTCCAAATTTATATACTTTCATTTTTTTACAAGCCGTTTACACTTAAAATTATATGTTCTGTTTTATTACCATCCATGTCATACTCCTCTATCAGCACACTTTCGCCGCAATTGAAAGCAGAGACACAGACGTTTGGATTTTCAAGTTTTACGTTAAAATGCTCTTCCAACTCCTCTTTTGTGTAAGACTTAGCATTTTTCTCTAAAAGCTTATAGAATTTTTTGTTTTTCTCAATAAATTTCTTGCAATTTAAGTCTTTGTAAAACGTAGGTAGTATTATGTTTAGATATATTGACATGCTTTGCTCCTTCCACATTGGATAATTCTCTAAAAACTTAAGAGTTTCATTTTTGTATTTTACCCAATAAGTTTTATACCACTCAACTACGAAAGACCAACCCCCTTTTACATTTATGTCAGAGGTATGAATTGTAGTTAGAATCATATAGTCTTTTAGATTTAATTTTCCAGCAAAAAGTAACTCTTGTGTTGCTAAAAAATCGTTTTCTGTCAATTTTCCCTTGTATGGAATTTCTGTTAGTGAATATGAAAAGTTTTTCATAGAGGCAGAAGCAAGTCTATTTTGGAAATCCGGGAAAAACTTGTCGATACTTTTGTAGTAATCGACAAAATTTTTATCACATTTCTCATTGTTGTTCATGAGATAGTGAAAGATACTGAAGACTTCAAAACGTTCATCAAATTTTGGTTGAAAAGTCTGTGAAAAGCTTTGCGATGCAACACTGAGCATCAGAACAAAAACAAATAAATTTCTCATAATATTTTCTGTTTAATTTATTAACAATCAATTCTCTAAAATAGTTACTTCGCCGCGTAGCGACTTACCGAGCTCTTTTTTGATCTCCTCGGGGTCGCTGTGTTTTCCAAGTAGGAACATCAGCTTGGTGGTGGCGGCTTCTACAGTCATGTCGTAACCGCTCAGCACGCCCGACTTCTGTAGGTTTACGCTGGTCTGGTAACGCCCCATCTCCACGCTTCCTGCACGGCATTGAGTGATGTTCATTATCACCACGCCACGCTTGTCTGCCTCCTGAAGGTGCTTGTAGAGCCATGGGTGCGACGGTGCGTTGCCTGTGCCGTAGCTCTCGATGATGACGCCACGAAGCCCTTTGGTAGAGAGTATCGCCTCGACAGCCTGCTCCGTGATGCCGGGGAATAGCTTGATGATAGAGATGTTTGAGTCGATCTTATCGTTGATTTTCAGCTGCTCGCCCTGCTTTTGCTCCAAAAAATATTCGTTGTAGTACCTGATATGAACGCCTGTTTTCGCCAAATTTGGGTAGTTGAATGAGGCAAAAGCGTCAAACTCCTCTGCATTACGCTTGGTGGTGCGGTTGCCACGCATAAGCTGGTCTTCAAAGAACACACAAACCTCCTGTATCACTGCGCTGCAGCTCTCTGTCTTGGCTGCAGCTATCTCGATAGAGGTTATCAGATTCTCCTTCGCATCTGAGCGATGAACCCCAACGGGTAGCTGCGAACCTGTGAAAATAACGGGTTTCGAGAGGTTTTCGAGCATAAAGCTCACTGCCGAAGCCGAATATGACATGGTGTCTGTGCCGTGTAACACCACAAAACCGTCGAACTCTTGGTACCTATCTTTGATGATTTGGCAGATGTGTAGCCAATCTTTCGGACAGATGTCAGAGGAATCTATCAGCGGCGTGAAGGCTACCGACGATATATTGACGTTCAGCTCCTTGAGCTCTGACACCATCGCCAACACCTCCTCGCAACTGAGTGGCGAAAGCGAATTTTGCTCGTTGCGTCCCATAGAGATTGTGCCACCGGTAAGTATGAGCAGTACAGATGATTTTTTCATAAATAGCTATTTTTTACAAATGAAAAGCAAAGATACTAAAAAAACGCGTAAGTTTTTCGTAAAAAATGATTAACTTTGCACTTTCCAAAAAAATAAAAGAGTTAAAACAAATAAAAAGAGGATATTAAGATTATGATGAACGCTCAAGACATTAAGAACGGCACTTGCATTCGTATGGATGGCAGACTCTACTTTGTCATCGACTTTTTGCACGTAAAGCCGGGTAAAGGAAATACTTTTATGAGAACTACGCTGAAAGACGTAGTAGATGGACGTGTGCTCGAACGCCGTTTCAACATTGGCGAGAAGCTCGAGGATGTTCGCGTAGAACGCCGCCCCTATCAGTTCCTTTATAAAGAGGGTGACGACTATATTTTTATGAACCAAGAGACTTTCGACCAGCACCCAATCGCTCACGACCTTATCAACGGCGTGGACTTCCTGCTCGAGGGAATGGTGGTAGAGGTGGTGGCTGATGCATCGACCGAGACAATACTCTTTGCAGATATGCCCACAAAGGTGCAGATGCAGGTTACCTACACCGAGCCCGGCTTGAAAGGCGACACCGCTACAAACGCACTGAAGCCAGCTACTGTAGAGTCTGGTGCTACGGTTCGCGTGCCTCTCTTTATCAACGATGGCGAGACTATCGAGATTGACACAAGAGACGGCTCATACGTTGGTCGCGTAAGATAAAAATCGGGTAATTTTTTTTTCATAATATACATTTGGTTGAAAGCATCGGCTTTTCTCTGGGTAGAGAGGCGGTGCTTTTTTTGTTAATGTAGAAATTGAGGAATGAAGGAATTTAGAAATGAATTTTTGGAATGGATGTAGGTGCGAAAAATTTTTCGCCCGAAAAAGATGAATCCCTTTGCAAACGACAGGCGAAACATCTTTCGCCTCTACGGTCTTGATTCAAAAAGGAATGATACGAGGTTTTATTCTTTGTGTAGAAAAGATAATTTTACCCAAGCTGGTTTATCTGTGTTGTGAGAGAGCTTCTTGAATAGAATTGTGTGGTTGTCTATCCATTTGATGTTTTCTGGCTCCCACCAATCCGTTATCTCAATATCAACTACAAGCTTCAACATATCGTAGTGTACCGACCAGATTTTTATGTCATTTGTAAATGGCTCTTGTCCTGGCATCTGAGAGGCACTAACGATATACTCTTTGTTTGGCGAGAGGTAGATTCCCCCGTACATCTCGTTGATAGTTCCGTTTGAGAGATTAATCACAAGGGTTGTATATGATTCGTAGTGAGAGACGCCAAAACATATATAGTGGCTAAACTTTCCAAGGTATGTGTACTTTGCATAGGCGGGGTCGTCGGGGTCGTCGTTGTCTTTCAGTACAATATGCATGTTTCCAACATCTATTGTATAGCATCCTTGGATTTTTTTGAGAATCTCGGTTGTGTCTAACGGTGTTCCAAGGTTCTCTTGTGCATTGTAATACTTCTCTGTGATGTTCTCCAAAGAGTATTCCACGCAGTTCCGAACAGACGAGTTTTGCGAATAAGCCACTGTAGGCAACGCACAGGCGATCAAAATCAAAAATCTTTTTAGCATAGCGGTGTTTTTATAGTTAATTTTCTCCCTCGAGCTTGAGGTAAATCTGGCGGCACGCCCAGGCGTCTGTGGCGGCATAGACCTGCTGTCCGCGGTCGAGGATTTTTGCCTCCCAATTGGATAGCTGCTTGCTTTTAGAGATTTTTTTGCCGAAAAGTATGGCGTAGATTTTTTGCAGACCGAGCTCCTCGATGCCGTGCTTTGGCACAATCTTTTGCAGGTCGATGACCAAGCGAGGTTTTACCCTCTGCCAAGCGTTGAGTTTATTGAAGTCGCCATCGATGGCAAGCCCTATCTTTTTTATGTTTTCGTCCTCGAGCAACTCCTTGAGGCTCTCGCTTTTGCCAATCATCTGAAGGCGGAAAAGAAAGCATTTTTTGTCGGTAGAGAGCTGTAGCAGAGCGATTTTGTTGATTACCCCTTTTTTGAACGAGGGACGAGTCTCGGTGTCGAAGCCAAGTATCGGACATTGAGACAGAACTTCTACTGCTTCATCGACCTGTTCGGGTTGGTCTATTACCTCTATCTCGCAGTTGGTGCAGGCTATAGGTAAGTCGCGTACTATCTCTTTATCAATCTTGGCGGGGTAATTCATCACTTTTTTCTCTATCTCTCTATTTTTATTCGTTTAACATCTCTTTAGCACTATTTATGGCAGATTCCGATGGGTTTTTGCCCGCAATCATCTCGGCGAGTTCCATTACTCTTTCCTCCTGCTCCAGCCTTACGATTTGGGTCTGTGTGGTGGTGGCGTCGTCGGTCTTGAAAACTTTGTAGTGGCTGCTGCCACAGCTGGCTATCTGCGGCAGATGAGTGATGGCTATGACCTGCATGTGTTGGCTCATCTCTCGCATTATGGCTCCCAACTTTTTGGCAACTTCGCCCGAAACTCCTGTGTCGATTTCGTCGAAAATGATAGTAGGCAGCTCTTTCGACTTTGCAAGTAGTGCCTTGATAATCAGCATCAGACGGGATATTTCGCCGCCTGAGGCTACTTGCGATATGTTTTGCTTTTCGCGGTTTTTGTTGGCAGAAAAGAGCAGCTCTACTCTGTCCAACCCGCTTTGCGAAAAGGTTCCCAAGCGGTCGAATGCAACCTCTATGCTGCCGTTTGGCATACCAAGCTCCGCAAGTGATTTGTGAACCTCACTCTCTATCACTGGCTTGGCGAGTAGTCTTTTGGCAGTCAGCTCCGAGGCTTGCTCCTTTAGGGTCTGCTCCGTATGCTCGATTTTCCGCTCCAGCTCAGCGATTTCCTCGTCGAAGTTCTCTATCATCGAGAGCTTCCTCTGAAACTCCTTTTCTATCTCGAATAGCTCTGAGAGAGTGCTTACTCGGTGCTTTTGCTGCAGGGAATAAATTGTGTTGAGCCGCTCCTCTACAAACGCCTTGCGGTCTGCCGAAAACTCCGTGTCGCTGAGGATTCGCTCTATCTCTGCCGCCACGTCCTCCACCTCTATCTGTGCCGACGAGACTCTCTCTGCAAACTCCTCTGCCTTAGGTATATAGCTGCTAATCCGCTGTAGCGTCTGAGCGGCAGACTTCAGCTGCTGTGCCACACCAAACTGCTCGGCTTGGAATATCTGCAATGCCTGCGAAAAGCCCTCTGATATCTCTTGCGAGTGGTTTAGCGAGTTGAGCTCCTGCTCAAGCTCCTCCTGCTCCCCCTCTTGCAGATTTGCCTCCGCAAACTCCGCAAGCTGGAACTCCGCATAATCTTTCTCCGAGAGAAGTTTTTCGGCATTGTCGCGTAAGTCTTGCAGCGATTTATTTAGATTTTTATATTCCGAAAAGGTGGTTCTATACCGCTCCAGTTCCTCAAATGATTGCGAAACGGTATCGACTATACTCATCTGAAAGCCTGAGTCCGAGAGCATAAGGTTCTCGTGCTGCGAGTGGATGTCGATAAGGCTCGACGAGATTTCGCGTAGCTGTTGTAGGTTCACAGGTGTGTCGTTGGCAAAAGCCCGCGACTTACCGTTCTGCAACACCTCGCGCCTGAGGATACACTCCTCGTCGTAGTCGAGGTCGAGCCGCTCAAAGAGTGGCTTTAGGTGGTATCGGCTGATGTCGAAAGTCGCCTCCACGATGCACTTTTTCTCCTCAGAGGGGATAACCTTCGAGTCTGCTCTGCTACCCAGCACCAGCCCCAATGCCCCGATGATGATAGACTTGCCCGCACCCGTTTCGCCTGTGATAGACGACATTCCCGCCTCAAAATCTATGTCGAGGTGGTCGATAAGTGCGTAATTTTCTATCTTTAGGTTTCGAAGCATCTGGCTTTTCGTGGGTTTAGTTATTTCTGTTTCATTCGGTTGTAAATCTCAACGGCTGTGGGGTTTATCGCTGTCATCACGTCGTAAACCCGCTCTATCTCTCTCTCTGAGCCGTGTTTTGAGAATATATTTACTATCTCGTCGCGCTTTACATCTGCGAAGCTCACTATCATCTGTGCCTGTGGCTGTAGGCGATTTACCTCCTGTACCGCTGTGATGCCCTCGGCTATTTTTGCCCTCGCGTTGCCCATGTTGGTGGTCATCATGTCGAGCCCAAGCCTGTGGTAGTCGTATAGAAACTCACGCATCTTTCTAAAACGCTCGTCGAGCAGGTTGCTTACGAGTTCGTAACGCATGCTGTTTTTGTCGAAGGCTTTCCAACCGCTACTCTCAGGTTCAGAGCGGCTTTGCGATATATTTACAATGTTTTCTGCCTGAGCGAAGTAGGGCGTTCCGCCGAGCTTTTGGAATGAATCCATGTCGTAGCCCAAGATGATGTAGGCGTAGTAGGCAAGCACCGCCACGATGTTTTGGTCGTAGGTGGGTGTGAGGTTTAGAGCATCGAACTCTTGGAACTTAAAGGTTACCCCCACGTCGCGCAGGTTCAGTAGCGGACTGACGTAGCTGCTGCCCCAGACTGGTCGGCGAGCCTGAATCTGCATGTCGCAGGTAAGCATGTCGCCATCGACGGCTTTTACGATAAAGCCTATCGAGCAGTCTATCAGTTCGTTTTGCTTAAAAGTGAGGTTTGTCCAGTGGGTGTTGTTCATAAAATCCTCAGCGGCACGCTTCAAAGCGTCAAACACCTGTGTGTTTGTGCCCTGCACCTGAGAGTGGTTCACACTGACTTTGCACTGCAGCTCCTGCCCATTCACTGCTACCGACACCAGTAGCAAAAGCGGTAATATAACTCTTTTCATCTGAAGCAATTTTTCTAAAAACAGATGCAAAGTTACGATTTTTTTGAACAAAGAGCAAAGAAAAAAGATTAAAGACAGAATTATCAAAAAGGGACAGACCCGAAGGTTTATCCCTAAATTCTATTTTTCAGTACCTAAAATCACTTTGTCCGCAGCTTTATATCCATCTTTGCGCGTACCTTTATGGTTTTCTTCTTGCCATCATCATCGGTGTATTTCATCTTCATTGGCAAGTCCATTTTTCCATTAGCCGACTGGATAATGCCTGTCTTTAGGTCAACCATGTACTCCATATCGAACTTTATGCCTTTGGTCAGTCCCAGCATAGCCTTTAGTTCGTCTATTTCTTTGATGCCGCCTATGTTGATTTCGGAAGTTGAGGCGATAATAGCCTTACCTGCTTTTTTCTTGATAGACTTTATCTTGTTGGTGGTGTTGTACGACCAAGACATAACTCCCTCTACCTCTTGCGTGCTGCTCGTGCTCCAAGAGTAGCCTTTGTAGATTGGCTCCTCTGGGAAAGTGATATTTCCCTGCTGAAAACTCTCTATGAGCCTATCTTCGGTTAAAATCTCGGATAGCTCTTTGTTTATCGAGTCAGACTGCTCTTCGGCGGGGAGTTCAGATAGTAGTTTTTTGTAAAACTCCTCAATGCCTTTGATTCTCAGTATATTGCCTCTTGAGTCTTTTACCACACTGAAAGGTTGCTTCAGCATTTCAAAGAATATCGAGTCCTCTTCGGTTTTGGCAAGGGTATCTGTATCAAATGACATCTTTTTCCCCATAAAGTCGAGATCTCCTATCACCCTATTAAACGAGAAGTCAAACTCTACGGAGTCTGGATAGATGTTGGTAAACCTATAGCTGAACTCCATATCTATCGGTACTGCTATTTTTATATTATTCTTCCCGACTTTTATGCTCACGGAGGTGTTCATAGTCATCACTTGCGAGTAGCTGTAGCCCTTTTCGGGGTTCAGGCGTAGCAGAACTTCTTTTTGTGCCGATAGGCTAAATGCTGTTGCTATAAATGCTGCGAGTAAAAATACTTTTCTCATAATTTAAACCTTGTTTTTATAAATTTACTTTACTGCGATTGCGTCTATCTCGACCTTTACGCCCTTTGGTAGCTTGCTTACCTGATAAGCCATTCTTGCAGGCATATCTTTGGTAAAATACTTGGCGTAGATTTCGTTCATGGCGTTGAAGTTGTTGAGGTCGTCGAGCAACACGGTGGTTTTCACTACGTTATCAAACGAATAGCCTGCCTCGCTCAGGATTGCCGAGATGTTTGCAAAACACTGCTCCACCTGCTCCTCGATGCTGCTTGGCACCTCGCCGTTTGCTGGGTTTACAGGCAGTTGTCCTGAAAGATAGAGTGTGCCATTAGCCTCTATTGCTTGGCTGTATGGACCGATTGCTGCTGGAGCGTTTTTTGAATCAATTACTTTTTTCATCACTATTTCTATGTTTGTTTATATTTGTTAAAAAATCAATTTCAAATTGTGTTGCAAAGTTACACATATTATCCGAAAATAAAAAGCCAAATTTAGCTTCTACTCAATTCTAATTCTCTAATCTCTTTGCTTAGCTCTTCGGATTTTGCTTTCAGCTTTATGAGCTTATACTCCTCTTGTAGTATGGTTTTGCCCATCGAGGTGCGTCGGATTTCGTCGTCCTCCGTGGCGTAGGCTTTTCTGCCTTCGGCGAGAGCCCGCTCCGAAAGGCTTATCTCTTCCTGCACCTGCTCCCATTCGTGGAACTTTTCCAAAGCCTCTGAGCTCTTGAAGTCCGAATAGTTGCTATAAACTTTATTGCTCTGAATGGTAAAGCTAAACAGCTTGGTATGAGCCTCACTATTACCGCTATCAGAACCTTGTTTGATGTTGGCGAAAATGCTTTTTAGTTTTTTGAAATCAATAGCTCTAATAGTCTGGTAGCTAAGCGAATCCTGCGATAGGTCTATCTTTTCGTAGCTTGGCTTGTAGGCGAAAGCGTAGATAGCTACCTTGTCCTCAGGCTGGTATCTGTCGGATGCAAAAAATCCTAATCCGCTGACCTCGTCGATAACGAGCATATAGTCGTTGAACGGAGAGTTGAACGGCATTCCGATGTTCTGCGGACGTAGAAATCTGCCCTCTGAGTTTTGTGTGGAGACAAAGAGGTCGTAGCCACCGAGCGAAGTGGTGTCGTTTGAGGCAAAGTATAGCGTAACGCCGTCTGGTAACAGGAATGGATATGTTTCGTCGAAATCACTGTTTATATCGCCCTCCAAATGTTGTTTCTCGCCCCAACCGTAGAGGAACTTATCGCTTCGGTAGAGGTCTGAGTTTACCTTTGGATCTCTGAAAGCTGAAATTTGCAGGTTCTCTCGTCCTGTTATAAATCTTTGTGTGTCATTCTCTTGCGAAATATACCCGATGTCTTTCCCCTGTGGATAGTACTTCATGAAGTCGGCTTTATCTACCACTACGCTATCTAAAAACTTAACGTCATTAACGCTTCGTAGCATTTTTTGTCCTGTGAGGCATTGGCGTTTTAATATTTTATGAAATGCTTTGTCGTATGTTTGGCACTCAAGGCTATCAACAAGCTCTAAAGCCTCATCAAACCTACATTGTAGGTAGTACATTTCTGCTAAGAACAGCTTTGCACAACTCCTTTCGGCGAACTTTTTCTCAGCCGACGAAAATCTCTTTTCTGCAAGAGGCTCTAATAGCTTTGCCGCAGCCTCGTAGTTCCGCTCTTGGTAGAGCGAAAAGGCTTTAGCGAATGTTTCCTCATCTTTTGTGTACGTGGGTTTTATCTCAACTGCTTTTTTTACTTCGATAGGCTTTTCTACAACTTTGTTGGGTAAAATGGCTGGCAAAATAATTGTGTCGCGAACCTTGAGGCTATCTTTGAGGATTTTGGCGGAATCGGTTTTAATAGGCTCAATGGGCTTTAGGCTCTCTGCAGCAACAGCTACAATAGTGTCTCTCACATTGATTCCCTGCGAATAGAAATTCATTGCAAGTACCAAAAAAATCGTTATTAGTCCAATCCTCTTAATCATTTTTTATACTAAAATTCAATTTTTAGACCATCTTCAGCCAAAATAGTTGCAGGGAAAATTGGTTTTGCCTCTGCCAAAAACTCATCTCGTTTCTTGTAGCGAGCAGAGAAGTGTCCGAGTATCAGCCGCTTAGCCTCTGTTGCGGCAGCAATTTCGGCAGCAGCTTTGGCGGTGGTGTGCATCGTCTCTTTAGCTCGCTTACTCTCCGATTCGAGAAATGTAGCCTCGTGGAACATACAATCCACACCCTTAATCTGCTCTGCCACACGTTTATACGGCAATGTGTCTGAGATATAAGCGTAGCTACGTTGAGGCTTGGGTGGGGTAGTGAGGCGACTGTTTTCTATCACATTTCCCTCCGAATCAACGAAGTCTGCTCCATCTTTTATCTCTTGCCTCTCCCTTATTGGCACGTCAAACGCCTCGAGCATTTTGGTTATCAAGTGTCTCTTCTTTGGTTGTTCCTTGAATAGAAAACCACAAGTAGGCACGCGATGCTTCAGCGGAATGGTCTCGACCATTATGTGTTTATCTTCATATATCACCTCTCGCTTCTTTGGGTTGATGGCGTGGAACACTACATTGAATGTGTTTTCATCTTTGAAGTAATCAATCATAGGCAGCATCACCTGCTCCAAATCCTTGTAGGCATAGACGTGTAAATCCTCTTTTCTGCCAAGCATCGCCATTGTGGCTATAAGGCCCGGGAGTCCTATGCAGTGGTCGGCATGTAGGTGTGAAATGAAAATATTGTTTAGCTTTCCAGACATCAAACCGTATTGTATCAGCTTTATTTGGCAACCTTCACCACAATCTATCATATAACGACTGCCACACACCTCAAGTATCTGAGATGCGTGGAATGCATTTTTCTGCGGTAGAGCCGAACCGCTACCGAGTATCGTCAGTCGTATCTTTTCCAATTTTACCTACTGCTTTTGTACCAACACCCAAGCGTCAGGGAACTTGCTACGGATCTCCTCTACCTTGGCTTTTGCTTGATGGTATGTATTGTAGGAGATAAGCACTACGCGGAACATACCCTTTTCGTTTACCACTAGGAATGCGTCATGCTCTGGCTTTTGGTCTGCTTTGAGGTTTAAAGCGTTGTTTTTATTCGAAAAACTACCAATAATCACGCTAAAAACGCTGAGTTTGTTTGCATCTTCTGATGTCTCTAGTTCAAATGCTTCTTGTCTTAAACCCTTCTCTTGTGCCATGAGCTCAGATATATTGCGACTATCTTCTTGTTCTTTTACTTCGCTTTTTGCAGTCTCTGTTTTTGTAGAAGATATATCTCCTCCCTTGCTTTCTACTACTCTATAGGGACCTGTTGCGCGAGGCACAGAGCAAGATACCACAACAAATGATATGCAACCCGCCAAAAAATACACAATCTTTTTGTTCATAAAACTTTCAAAAATGTTTTTATTTATTAAATCCTTTTTTACTTCTTTCTATTCCACACTTGAGTTCTGCCGAGTAATCCCATCTTGTCGAGCGAACCACGCAGTCTCAGCTGGTCTGTTTTAGCATCGTATGAGATTCTGCAACGATACTTTTTGCCTGAGCGTGGGTCTATAATCGTTCCACCTACGAGCTTGCCATCACTCGCTTTCAGGTCTTTCATAAGATCCATGCCAAGTACGCGTTTGCCTTTGTCGCTGCCTTCACATTTATCGCAGACGGTGTTGTAAAACTCTGGTAGCAAAATGTCGGTAACCTTTCCATAATACTTGCCGTTTGTGGCTTTGTATATGTAGAAAACAGACTCCTCGGCTCCTGTGTTTTCATCTACAGAGACCCAATATCCTAGCATCTTATCTATCTGTCCAAATGCTGCTGAGCAGGCAACCAACATTGCCATAACAAAAAATAATCTCTTCATATTACAAATTCCTTAATTCTATAATGTTGTTTGTTATCAAAAAATAAATTCTGTATACGTGACCAATTTGACTGATTTTTGTGTGCAAAGTTACATTTTTTTTTGCAAAAAATAGAGTTTTTTATTTTATGATGAATTTATTAGGAAAAAAATAACTATATTTGCAGGCGGAAATCATTTTTGTATTTCTGGATAATAAAAAACGAGGTGAATTGCCTCATTGATAGAGTATTAAATTCAAAAAAACGATACATTATGAACTTATTTTTTAAGAAACTCTTTGGAGTATTAACCAGCACTGAGAAATTCGAGGCTCAAGATGACAAATTGTTTGCAGAACTTATAAATTATAAGAAATTTGAGGGTTCTGATGAGTATGCAGAGTACAAAAAGCTTGCAGAGGTTGTAAACACGCCAGAGTTTAAAGAGATGAAAAAGAAACTCTCGGCAGAAGAGTATAAAAAGACTCCTGAATATGCTAAAGAGGCGAGGTTCAACGAGATTGCAAGTTCGTCTGACTTCAAGTTTTTTGCAAAAACAAACTATAAAAAGTTCAAGCGTATCGCCGATTTGACTGTTTATAAAAAAGACAGATTTCAGTATAAGAACCTGAGCGAGAGCAAGTGGAAAGCTGGGTTTTTTCATAACAATCCAAACTTGAAGTCTGTTCACTCGCTATACGACGAGCAACAGGCAAATATGGGTGGAGCAAACATCGTTACAGGCAATGGACTCTCTATTCAGACCAAACGCCAAAACGTTACTGCTACTGCTTGGAGAGAGGATAGAGGTTTTGTAGAAAAGGAGTATAACTTTACCTCAGATATGATGCACGGACACGATATGGTAGAGGACGAATACTGCGGTATCAGGGTTAAGATGCGTTGCACTGGTAAAGTTGGTCACGCTTTCTGGCTCACTTCGGGTGATAAAATTCCACACATCAACGTAGCTTTGGTAAAAGGTAGAAAGATTGAGGTTGGCGTGTACGACGCTCGTGGCGACTACTACTATACCACTGTAAAAGGCATTAATCCTGCTAACTACTACATCTACTCTATTTATCAGAAAGATGGCGAGTTGATTTGGAGAATCAACAATATGGTGGTTTATCGCACTCGCAATATTATTGCAGAGAAGCGTTTCTTCCCTGCATTCAGCTCGTTTATTCCAAAGGAGATGAAAAACCCAACAGAGGGAAGCTTGGATATCGAGTGGGTAGAGATTTATAAATAAAAGGCTACACAGTGCGATGAAGTTGATTTTGTCGCTGGGGAGCAATCTTGGAGATAAGAGAAAGAATTTAGAGCTTGCTCTAATGCTGATAGAACAGCGTGTGGGCAAGCTTGTTCGTATATCTAAGTTTGCGGAGACAGAGCCAGAGGGTTTTGCTTCGGAAAATCAGTTTCTGAATGCTGTAGCGGAGGTGCAGACAAAGCTTTCTCCATACCAAGTGCTGAAAGAGACGCAGAAGATAGAGAAACTTATCGGTAGGAGGAGAAAGACCAAAAACGGAGTTTTCGAAGACAGGCTGATAGATATTGATATACTGCTCTATGGCAGCTATAAGGTGCAAACCAAGCGGCTTACGATTCCACACCCGCGTATGTGGGAGAGGGAGTTTCTTAGGGCTTCGCTAAATGAGATTTTATCTAACATAAAAAAATAATAGTTTGATTATGAAGAAATTACTTTTATTAATGTTGGTTTTGCCAATGGTATTTGTTGGCTGTAAAAAGGATAAATTTCCTAAGAAGGTAGAGTTTTCTATCGTGGCTTATGGGGAGATTGGTGTCAATGAGTTTGAGCCTTGCTTTGTGGCAAAGAGCCAGAGCGAGCTACAAGAGATTGTGGTAAAGTTAGGTAATCCGTCAGAGTTGAGCAAGGTCTCGGCGGACTTCAATTCGTCTCAGATAGTTGTGGTAACCGAACCGCAGCACAACTACGGCAGAGACTTCTCGGTAGAGAGTGTATTTGAAAACGAAACCCATGTGGTGGTGTGGGCAAATAGGATTGAGTATGCGACAACTGTGATTTCGCCAGCTTGGTATGTGGTTCTAACTATGCCGAAAAATCCAAAACCAGTAAGACTGCATACAGAAGACATCACAGGTAAATAAATTATGGATATTAGAACGCTTGTAACCCGCACTTTAAGCGGGATTGTTTATGTGTCGTTAGTAGTCGGTAGTGTACTGCTTGGCGATATGTACTTCAAGGTTGTGTTTGGGGTGTTCGCTGTGGTTGCAGCCTACGAATACTACCGTATTGCCTACAAGATTGCAGGAGCGACTACCTCTCCGATATGGCTCACTATAGCCACCGCTCTTATAGTAGCTGCGGGTATGTTTGTAAGTATGCTTTATCCATTCACATTAATGCTACTGGTACTGCTTGCGGTCATTCTATTGCTGAAAACTCCATTTATGAGAAAAAGTCCTGCTATACAGACGCTTTCGTTGGAATATTTGGGTGTTCTCTATGTGATATTGCCATTCCTTGCGATAATATATTTTGAGCAGATTGGCGGGCATATCATGCTTATTTTGTTTATGTTTATCATGCTCTGGGTAAACGATACGTTTGCATACCTTGCTGGCTCTGTGTTTGGCAAGCACAAGATGGCTCCGACTGTCTCGCCAAATAAGTCGTGGGAAGGGTTTGCCGGTGGGATAGTAGGGACTGTGGCAACAACCGTTCTGCTATACTATCTGGATTTTCCTATTGTTGAGGAGTACCGTAGCCTATTGGTAATGCGTGGAATGTGTTTGGTGGTGGTGGTGTTTGGCACCTTGGGCGATCTGTTTGAAAGCCAGCTAAAACGCACTGCAGGGGTCAAAGACTCAGGGCAGATTATGCCAGGGCACGGCGGCATACTCGACAGGCTCGACAGTGCCATATTTGCAGTCGTCGGACTAACGCTATCCTTGTCAATTGCAATGAGTTTTGTGGTTATATCATAAGTTA
>CAYFSY010000020.1:0-17747 GCA_964345905.1 uncultured Paludibacteraceae bacterium
CTCGCCCGGCGTGTGGTGGTCTCAAATGATAAAGTCGATGCCATACTCTTTAGCCTTTTGCATCTGAGCATTTGCCTTGATGCCACAATCGAGTGCTATGACACGCGAAAAACCATTTTCGCGTGCATACTCTATACTTTGGTAAGAGATACCATACCCCTCTTTATAACGATCAGGTATATAGTACCTTATGTCTTTTACGTATGTTTTCAGAAAACTGTAAACTATAGAGACTGCTGTAGTACCATCAACATCATAATCACCATAAACCAATATCTTTTCACGCTTTCGAAGCGCCTTGTTCAGTCTTTCAACAGCGACATCCATATCCTTCATCAAGAAAGGGTCGTGAATATATTTTACGTGCGGACGAAAAAACTCACGAGCCTCCTCAAATCCCCTTATCCCTCTCTGAACCAAAAGTTTTGCCATACCTATGGACACGCCCAAATCCTGAGCCAAACTCTCTGCATGCCTCAAATCATCGCTATCTAAACTCTTAATCGTCCAAACTGCATTCATCTCTTATTTTTTATTTTTTTTTCAATTTACAAAGTTACAAAAAATAAAACATTAAAATATTATGGTATTATTGATTTTTTTACTAACTTTGGTTTTCAAATGTTTTTTTAAAAAATTAGGTACTGGTATGAAAAGTCTGAACTTTATATTTTTGCTACACGAGCCACAGGTTTTTAAAGATTATAAATTCTTTGATATTGGCGAAGATCACTACTATTACGATGACTTCACCAATGAACAGGCAATCATTAACCTATGCGAAAAATGCTACTTGCCAGCCAACCGTACTATGGCAGAAATAATTCGCGATACAAAAGGTAAATTTAAGGTATCTTTTGCAATCTCTGGACTAATGCTAGAAAAGCTCGAAGTGTCGTCACCAGAGGTAATAGAGTCTTTTGCAGAACTCGCTAAGACTGGCTGTGTAGAGTTTCTTGCAATGCCATACTCATACTCTTTAGCATCGCTATATGACGAAGATGAGTTTGCAAAACAACTACAAAGACAAGCAGCAAAGATAGAACAACTCTTTGGATACAAGCCTACTACGGTGTTTAATACCGCAATGATTTATTCAGACCAGATAGGCGAAAAAATCTCTGAGCTTGGCTTCCGCACCGCAATTATAGAGGGCGCAAAGCATGTAATGGGTTGGGAAAGTCCTCGCTTTGTATATTCGCATTCATATCTTAAAAACCTTAAACTCCTAGTTCGCGACAGTAGGCTCAGCGACGACCTAAGCTACAGATTCTCCGATAGAAGTTGGTCTGAGCACCCGCTAACAGCAGAGAAGTTTATAAATTGGATAGCCTCAACGCCAGACAACGAAAATGCGTTTAACATAATGGTAGGATACGAGACTCTTGGCATTAACAACCGTGCAGAAAGTGGAATATTTGAATTTTTCAAGGCACTACCCTACTTCTGCATAAAAAACAACATTGCATTTGCCACACCACAAGATGTAGCAAAGACTTATAAAGTATTCGAACCGCTGTCAGTAGTATATCCCACATCGTGGCTTGGTGGCGAAAAAAACACCAACGACTACAACGGCAACGAGCTTCAGGCAGAGGCTTTGGAGAAGCTTTATAGCATGGCAAACAGAGTAAATATGTCGCAAAACAACATATTGTTCTACGACTGGTATCGCCTGCAAGATGCCGATAATTTCTACAAAATGTCAGAGGCATATTTCAGCAATGGTGGCAAACGCTACGACTCTATTTACCAGGCTTTTACAAACTACATGAATATCTTAAGTGACTTTATGGATAGAGTAAACGCACAATTCCCATCATCGATAGACGACGAAGAGCTAAATTCACTCTTAAAAACCATTCGCAACCAAAACGATGAGATTAACGATCTAAGAGCCAAGGTGCAGAGCCTAAAACAGTCTCTAAAAGATGCTATAAAACGTTAGTTTAGGGGGAAATATTATTAGTAAAGATGAAAATCACTCTTATTTTCATAGGGAAAACCACTTCAAAAGAGGTGGATTCGCTGTTTGCCGAATATATTTCGCGGATAAAACGCCACGAGGTCTCTACAAAAATTATTCCCTACATAAAGAAAAAGCTGCCACGAGAGCAGCAAAAGGAGGCTGAGGGAGCCTTGATACTAAAAGAGCTCAGAGACGATGACTTCCTCGTTCTGCTCGACGAAAAAGGCAAGGAGTTTACCTCTGTGGAGTTTGCCGCTTGGATAGAGAAACGCGAAATGCAACCACAGGGGCTGGTGTTTGTAGTGGGAGGTGCTTATGGCTTTTCTACAGAGGTTTACGCTCGTAGCAACTTTAAGATTTCGCTATCGCAGATGACCTTTTCGCACCAACTCATAAGAGCTATTTTTGCCGAACAACTCTACCGAGCAGTGTCGATTATAGAGGGTTTGCCGTATCATCACGAGTAATTTTTTCAAAAAATATTTTGTCGTGTAACAAAAAAGTATTACCTTTGCATGAATTTTTAACCGAGTTCATAAACATTATGTCGTCTTCGTAGCTCAGTTGGTAGAGCAACTGACTCTTAATCAGTGGGTCCAGGGTTCGAATCCCTGCGAGGACACATTTTTTTTTGAACAAAACAGATACAGAGGAGAGATTTGTAAATGCTTGCAACCTCAATAAAAAATGCTAAAAAACCTTTCATTTTTGCGATAACCGCACTACTTTGCAGGCATTATAGAAATTTATCCTTTATATCTAAAAAGAAATAAAGGAGTTTTTTTTTATGTATTTATTCACATCAGAATCGGTGTCGAGTGGACACCCAGACAAGGTAGCAGACCAGATTTCAGACGCTATCCTTGACGAATTTTTAAAGAAAGACCCAGAGTCAAAGGTGGCTTGCGAAACCTTTGTTACTACAGGTCAAGTGATAATTGGTGGCGAGGTTAGCTCAAAAGCCTATGTAAACCTTCAGGAGGTGGCTCGCAAGGTTATCCTCAACATTGGTTACGACAAGTCAGACTATATGTTCGACGGCAACTCTTGCGGTCTGCTTTCGGCAATCCACGAGCAGTCGCCAGACATCAACCGTGGCGTGGAGCGTGAAGTACGCGAGGAGCAGGGAGCAGGCGACCAAGGCATGATGTTTGGCTACGCCACAACTGAAACCAATGACTACATCCCACTTTCGCTGAGCATCGCACACCAGCTACTCTACGAGTTGGAGAAAATCCGCAAGGCAGGCGAGGTGATGACATACCTACGTCCAGACTCTAAATCGCAGGTAACGGTTCAGTACAGCGACGAGGGCGTGGCCGAGCGTATCCACACAATCGTGGTATCTACTCAGCACGACGACTTTATGCCAGACGACGACAAGGCTATGGCTGCAAAGATTTTCAAAGATGTAAAAGAGATTTTAATACCGCGAGTTATCGCTAAAAATCAGTATCTATCAAAGTATTTCGACGAGGATTTAATTCTGCACGTCAACCCAACAGGAAAGTTCGTCATTGGCGGACCTCACGGAGACACAGGACTGACAGGCAGAAAGATTATCGTGGATACCTACGGAGGCAAAGGCGCTCACGGCGGAGGAGCCTTCAGCGGCAAAGACCCTTCGAAAGTGGATAGAAGTGCAGCTTATGCAGCACGCCACATTGCCAAAAACTTAGTGGTGGCAGGCGTTGCAGACGAGATGCTGATACAGGTCTCTTATGCTATAGGTATCGCTAAACCAGTGAGCCTATTTGTAAACACCTACGGTAAAAGCAAGGTAAACCTCAGCGACCAAGAGATAGCTCAAAAGATAGAAAAGCTCTTCGACCTGCGTCCATACGCCATAGAGCAACGCCTAAAACTTCGTAAGCCTATATACCAGCTAACCGCCTCTTACGGACACTTCGGCAGAGACTACTTCGAGGCAGACGGAATTGAGTATTTCACTTGGGAGAAGCTCGACTTGGTGGATAAAATCAAGGCTGAGTTTGGGATTTAAGAGTTTTTTTTTTTTTAGTAATTTAGAAATGTAGGAATTGAGAAATTAATTCCTACATTTTGTAATTGCTACATTACTACATTCCAAAAAAATCGTACCTTTGCACACAGATATTTGAACCAAAATAAAAGACCAAAAAGATATGAGAGACACACTACTATCAATACGCTTTGCAGTTGAGTTTGCGTTGAAAAACAGTACGCTGAAACACATCAAGCAGTTTAGGCGTTGGTACAAGGATAAAAAGACGGGTGAATGGCCATTGGACAGGCAAGTTCCGTGGATTACATACGATGCTATCGATTTTTTGGATAAAATCTGCACGCCAGAGTCCAATGCTTTTGAGTGGGGTTCGGGTGGCTCTACGCTATTTTTCGCACCGAGATGCAAAAGCCTCATCAGCATTGAGCACGACAGCAAATGGGGTGGTTTGGTAAAAGATAAACTCGAAGCCTTTGGAATATCAAACGTCAAGCATATTGAGATACCGGGCGAAAAGACAGACGCCTTTGCCGATAAAGATTACCGCAATCCAGACGACTTCGTCTCTAAAAATAAGGACTATGTGGGACAATCTTTTGAGAAGTACGTGAAGGCAATAGATGACTATCCGAATGACTTTTTTGACATTGTCTTTATAGATGGACGAGCCAGAAACTGTTGCATAAAGCGAGCTATTCCACACATCAAAAAAGGTGGATTCTTAGCTTTGGACAATTCGGACAGGAAGTATTACCTCGAATCTTTCCCAGAGCTATTTGATAGTAAGTTATGGGAAAAGACGGAGTTTTACGGACCTATCTTTTGCGAACACGCCTATAGCAAAACCTCTTTTTTCAGGAAGCTGTAGAAAAATATCGGATTTTTTTATAAAACCAAACTCTTATTTTTTCCAAAAAGTAGGTGTAAATATAATAAGTACGGTAAAGAACTCAAGTCTACCCATAAGCATTGCAAATGATAGGAACCATTTGGCAAAACTTGGGATAGCCTGATAGTTTTCTATTGGACCTAAGTGTCCAAGACCCGGTCCTACGTTACCGAGGCAAGAAACCATACTCGATATCGACTCCTCGAAACCCAGACCTGCATAGCAGAGCACAGCCGCACCAATAAGAGCAAGCACTATGTAAAGCATCAGAAAAGCCAGCATCTTGGTAATGACCTCCTCCTTTACAGCAACCCCATTGTATCGCACAGGGAATACGGCATTGGGGTGAATCATTCGCTTAAACTCGTAGTAACTGTACTTGAATACAAGCAGCACGCGAATAACCTTTACACCACCCGAAGTAGAGCCTGCCGAGCCACCAATAAAGGTTAGCAGCAGAAGTATAAACGCCGCCTCATTCCAGCCAGAGTAGTCCACCGAATAGTATCCTGTGGTGGATATCAACGAACAGACCGTAAAGAGCGTAGTGCGGAATTTCTCCCAGAGGTTTGGTAGATTGATGTCACTATAATGTATGATTCGGAACATTATAAACACCGTTGAGGTGAGGATAATCAGCAGAAATGTACGAAGCTCTTCATCTTTGAAAAACTTATGAAACTTACCTTTTATGAGGAAAAAGTATAGCGATAGATTTATGCTCGAAAAAGTCATCTGAAAGATAGTAACCCACTCTACAGCAGGCGAATCCCAATAGGAAATGCTGGCATTGCGGGTAGAAAAACCACCTGTAGAGACAGACGAAAGAGAATGATTTATAGCGTCAAACCAATTCATTCCTGCCATGTGTAGAGCAATGATACCAGCAAAGGTAAAAAACAGATAAATTCCGAGCAGAATTTTCGCTGTACTACTAATCCTTGGGTGAATTTTCTCTTTGCTGAGTCCTGTAACCTCTGCTGTATAAAACTGCGACCCCTGAAAACCAAATATAGGCAACACAGCCATTGTAATTACAATAATTCCCAAACCTCCAATCCAGTGAGTCATACTCCGCCATAGCAGCAGGCTTTTAGGCATGCTCTCTATGTCTGTCAGAATCGAGGCTCCGGTGGTAGTAAAGCCAGATATTGTCTCGAAAAACGCATCGGTATAGTCGGGGATATTGCCACTCATAAAGTATGGCAAAAGTCCAATAAAGGAGAACATCAGCCAAGAGAGTGTAACGATTATAGACCCTTCGCGCTTGCCAACCAGTGTAGAGGCATTTTGTCCAAAATATAGTCCTATCAAGCCTAAGGCTATTGAGATAGCAGCAACAAAAAGAAAGGGTCTATAGGTCTCCTCTCCAAAATATATTGCTACCAACGCACACAGCAAGAAAAACAAGCTCTCGATAACGAGCAGAGAGCCTTGTATTTTAGAGACAAGCCGAAAGTTGAACTTCCGATTAAACGAAATACTTTTTGCCATTAATTGGTTGTTTGTTTTTCTAAAAAACTATCCTGATTTTTCGTTCGGCAAAATTAGTATAAATTTCGGGTTTATAGCCAACTTCATCAAAAAAAACTACCTCGTACAAAACGAAGTAGTCTTTTTTACACTCAAAAAACTCATTTCAAAATGTTTTCTATTGCTACATCAATCTCCTTAAGATACTGTCGCGAATCTTCGCTACGCAATGAAACGTATTGATACATTATCCAAACCTTCTCATTAGGAAGTAAATTAGGATTATACATCAAATCTTTCAACGAATGCTTTTGAAATACATTTAACATATTCATGAATCCGACCATCATATCAACTTGTTTGTTGTTGCATGAATAGTCGCCTTCAAGATATAGCAATTCACTCATGGCTTTTGACACCTCTTTTTTGAATATCATTGTAGCTTTAGGGTCATTAAACATCCAACCCATAGAGGTTAAAAGCCTATCCGCCGACTTATAATAGCCACCCTTCTTAACCCTATTTTCAACATCATATTTTACAAAAAATTCAGCCAACAACTCAAACGAGCTATCTTACACCTCAAAATTTGTATCTGACGAAGGAGGCAATACGCTTGCAATAGCCGACTCATAACTTGGGAGCATTTTATTCATTATAAAATCTCCCATCTCTATATTCTCTTTTTGTGAATATAGACGCTCTACTTGACTTTGAGAAAACACGTTTGCACCAATAGCAAACACAGCAACTAATAAAACATAAAACTTTTTCATAAATAATATTTTTGTATTTAGTTTAACTTCGTGCTGCAAAGGTAATTTTTTTTTCTACAAAACAAATTTTTTTCCACACACTACTTAAATAATGGTTCTAATTTTCGGGTTGAGTCGCTTTTGCTAAACACAATCACGTAGTCGTTTGGCAAAATCTGAGTGCTACCATTTACTATCTGTCCTTTACCGTTGCGGATAATGCCACCTATGTTGACATTTTTTGGCAATTTCAAGTTGCGCACCACGTCTTTAGTAACCTTCGAGCCCTCTTTTGCAATCAGCTCTATAACCTCAGCGTCTATATTCGGCAGAGTGCTTATATCCAAGACATCAAACTCAAGCGTAAGCTGGTGGATATAGCTGGCTGCGATGGTTTTTTTATTGACAATTGTCCCGATATCCATAGTCTCGGCAAGGTTGAAGTAATCTATATTCTCTACCTCGGCAATGGTCTTTAGCACCCCGTGTTGCTTGGCGAGCATACAGGTCAGGAGGTTCTCCTCCGAGTTTTGCGACACCGCCACAAACGCATCTACTGTCTCCAATCCCTCGCTGAGGAGCACATCTACATCACGGCTATCGGCGTTGATTATCAGCGTATCTGGAAGTTTATCTGATAGCGATAGGCAAGTTTCGTAGTCTTGTTCGATTATCTTTACCGTATAATAATCTGGCAGTTTTTGCACAATTTTCTGTGCTATCCTTGTTCCACCTATTAGCATGATGCTTCTTATCTTGAAGTCCACCTTACCCGCCTGTTCGCGTACAAAGTCAATGTTTTCTTCGTCTGTTACAAAATAGACCAAATCGTTTGCCAAGACCTCATCATTTCCGTCTGGCAGGATGGTCTCTACGCCTCTCTTTATCGCCACAATACGGTAACGGTCGTGAGCAAAATAGCCGCTGATGAACTTTTTATTGAGAATTGGTGCGTTATCGCGAACTTTTGCCGAGAGCATTATCATCTCGCCGTCTTTGAAAGGCAGGTATTGCCTCATCCAGTTTTTCCTGAGGCTCTCTAATATGCCATTGGCTGCGAGCACTTCAGGATAGATCAGGTAGTCCACGCCAAGTTTGGCAAAAAACTCCTTGTTCTTTGGCTGCAGATACTCGTAATTGTTGATTCTTGCCAGTGTTTTGACGGCACCGAGGTTTGTTGCCAGCATACACGCCGTCATGTTTACACTCTCGTGTGGTGTAACGGCGATAAAGAGGTCGGCATCGCCCACACCAGCCTCTTTCAGGTCGTAGATAGAGGTTGGGTTGCCCTCTTTGGTCATAAAATCGTAGGCTTCGAGGTCGCGAAAAAGCTCAGGGTCTGAGTCCATCAGCGTGATATTGTGGTTCTCCCCCGCCAACAGCTTCGACAAGTGCCTCCCCACCTCGCCCGCTCCAACTATTAGTATTGTCATAAAATTATTTTTTTTTAGTTTTTTATAAAAACTCCTCTATCGCCTTGCGGATTCCATCTTTGTCTAAGCCCAGCATCTGGTAGAGCTCCTGCGGTGTACCGTGCTCCACAAACTGGTTGCGGATACCGAGGCGTTTGAGTTGTGGCGTTTTCTTGCAGTTGTCTGAGAAAAACTCCAGAACCGCACTGCCAAAACCACCTTCGAGTATACCGTCCTCTATGGTAACCACCTTGTCGAACCTCTCGGAAATCTCCCGCAGCATAGCCTCGTCGAGCGGCTTTACAAAACGCAAGTCGTAGTGTGCAATGCTCAGGCTTGGATTCACTGCCTCCAGCTCCTCTATTGCCTTAGCTGCAGGCGTAGCCATTGTGCCAATGGTAAGCACGGCTATATCCATGCCATCTTTGAGCCTTTCGCCCTTGCCTATCTCTACCGCAGACATTGGATTTCGCCAATCGCTTAGAGTGCCTTTGCCACGCGGATAGCGGATTACAAACGCACCGTGGTCTGCGCTTTGTGCCGTGTACATCAGGTTCCTGAGTTCGTGCTCGTTGCGCGGTGCCGCAACTATCATGTTTGGAATGCAACGCATATATGCGAGGTCGAACTCGCCCTGATGCGTAGCTCCGTCTGCACCGACAATGCCCGCTCTATCAAGGCAAAACACCACGCCAAGATTTTGTAGTGCTACGTCGTGGATTACGTTGTCGTAGGCTCGCTGCATAAAGGTGGAATATATGTTGCAGAAAGGCTTTAAGCCCTCTTTTGCCAATCCTGCCGAGAAGGTAACAGCGTGTCCTTCAGCTATTCCCACATCGAAAACCCTACGCGGCATAGCCTTCTGCATTATGGTCATCGAGCAGCCAGAGAGCATTGCAGGGGTAATTCCCACAATCTTGTCGTTCTTTTCTGCCAGCTCCAAAAGCGTATGTCCAAAGACATCTTGGAAAAGCGGTATCTTAGAACTCTCGCAGTTACGCTCGCCCGTTGCGGCGTTGAACACGCCCGGTGCGTGCCATGTGGTAACCTCCTTTTCTGCAGGCTGGTAGCCCTTGCCCTTCTGAGTGATAACGTGCAGGATACGTGGTTTCTTATGTTTTTTCAGTTCACTTAAAATCTCTACTAAGCTCACTACATCGTGTCCGTCTGTCGGTCCGAAATATCGTATCGAAAGTCCCTCAAAGATATTGTTCCCGCCTGTACGAGAGGTTTTCAGAGCGTTGAACACACGTGTGATATTCTTTGCTCGCTGCTCGGTTATGATGTTTTTTCTGCTAAGAAAGTTATAAACCTTATAGCGAACCCTGTTGTAGGTCTCCGAAGTGTGTAGCTTGCCCAAAGCGTCTGTCCAGCCGCCTTTGATAGGGTCGATAGCCATTTGGTTGTCGTTTACTATTACCAGCAGATTGTTGTCGATAATAGAAGTATTGTTTAGTCCCTCCATCGCCAATCCACCAGACATTGCTCCATCTCCGATGACTGCCACAGAGCTGCGCTCTAAGTTCTGCAAAGTGGCGGCAACGCTCATGCCCAAAGCCGCTGAAATAGAGGTGCTTGCGTGTCCTACACCGAAGGCATCGTAGTCGCTCTCTTTAGGCGAAGGGAAGCCCGAAATGCCTCCGAGCTTGCGGTTGGTGTGGAACTTGTCGCGTCTGCCTGTGAGTATTTTATGCGGATAAGCCTGATGCCCAACGTCCCAGACAAGCCTGTCGTGAGGCGCATCGAACACATAGTGCAGAGCCACAGCGAGCTCCACCACTCCGAGCGACGAACCGAGGTGCCCAGGGTTGTTTGCCAGCTGCTCTATGATAAACTCCCTAAGCTCATCGCAGAGTTGAGGTAACTGACTTACATCTAACTCTTTAAGCTCACGAGGCGAGTTTATCTTATTTAGTAAAATATATTTTTCTTTATTCATTAAAAAAATCACTTGCAAAATTAATCTGCAAATTTAGCAAAATTTATGGAAAGAATTACTTTCGGGTTAAATTGGTGCTCAATAGCCAAACATCTCAATCCACTGCTCTAACTTTTTCTCGCTTGCCTCGCCCCAGATAGCCACTTTACGATGAACTGTAGATAGTGTTCTTTCGTGTCCGAGCTTGGTCTTTGAGTAGAATAGGTCTGCATAGCAGATAAGCTGCTCCTCGAGCGATATTGGTAGCATTTCGCGGTGCGGAAGTGGCAGATGCCGCTCCTCTATCTCCTCGAGAGTGATGCCTGTGCCTGTATGCCGCTCGCAGACGAGTGCATGGCGAGGATAGCCCTCTTTTAGCAAAATCTCTGCTCCGAGGTAGCCGTGTTCGATATGTTCGTGCCGCCCGAAGCAGCGGATAGAGCTTGCCTTGGTATAGAGAATGCCGATGTCGTGAAGCATTGCAGCCTCCTCGACAAACTTCAGGTCTAAATCCAGCCCGCTCTGCAAGCCGAGCTTTACTGCTTTATTGCTCACAGAGACGCTATGAGAGACAAGAATCCTATACAACTCCGACTTCTCGTCATAATACTTTTTTATCAAACCTAAACAATCCATCTCTCTCTTACCTTCAACAACTTCAACTATTCACTTATCACTATTGGTGCTACACTAGGCTCCTCCACATCACTACCTATCTCTTTAAGCTTATGGATCACAGCCGAACGAGTAGAGACCTCGTTTAGCTTGCTCATTTTTACTAACTCTGTTGTTTGTAAATGTATCTGAGTTTTTTTCAGTTCGTTATTATTCTTTACCTTCGCCTCATAAGCAAAACGGTTATTTATATAGAATATAGATATAAATACAAAAACTATGATGAGCGGAAGGAACTTGAAAAAGGTTTCGCTTATGAGCACTTCACCATCTAAAACGCCCCTCCAAGCAGATTTTTTTCTACTTGTATCTACTTTTTTTTCAATCTCTTTTTCTTTAGCAATTTTTCTGTCTAAATCAGCCTTTATCTTATTCAAAAAACTCATATCTTCCTCGTTTATTTATAATTATTCACATATAATTACATCATTAAAGTTTTTCTGCAATCCTAAGCCTAGCGCTTCTAGCTCTCGAATTATCCTCCAACTCGTCGCTATCGCTTACTATAACCTTTGGGTTTATGTTTTTTAGCGGGTTGATTAGGTTGCCATAAAAATCCTTATGTATCTCTCCTTCCAAATTTCCTGTTTTGAAAAAACGCTTTACAAGCCTATCTTCCAGCGAGTGGTACGAGATTAGCACAATTCTACCAGCTGGTTTCAGCAACTCTACTGAGCTCTCCAGCAAGCGTTCGATTGCTTCTAACTCGTCGTTTACCTCAATACGCAAAGCCTGAAAAATTGGTGCTAACTCCTTATTTTCCCTACCACGAGTACAGAATGGCTTCAAAATCTCTACCAATTGAAAAATTGTCTTTATTGGCCTCTCTGCACGCTTTTGGCAAATAGCAGTCGCAATTCTTCTCGACTGTCGAATTTCTCCATAATTGTAGAATATATCAGCTAATTTTTCCTCAGAATAGGTATTTAGCACAATCTCTGCTGTCAGTTCAGATTTTTGATTCATTCGCATGTCGAGCTTGCAGTCAAATCTGTACGAAAAACCACGTTCAACCTCGTCAAAGTGATGAGACGATACCCCAAAGTCTGCTAAAATTCCATCGACCTGCTCGTATCCGTAGTAACGCATAAAGTTTGAGATGTACTTAAAGTTACCACGTACAAAGGTAAAGCGCTGGTCGTCTATAGCGTTGCGCTGAGCATCTAAATCTCGATCGAAACTATAGAGTTTGCCACTTTCGCCAAGCCTCGATAGAATTTCACGAGAATGTCCTCCGCCTCCGAAAGTACAATCCACATAGACACCGTCTTCTCTGATATTCAGAGCATCAACGGAAGTTTTTAGCATAACAGGTAAGTGATACATGTAGTTTTCTCCACCTTATGGTTTTATCAGAAACTCAAATCCATTTTTCTTTTCCCATGTCTCTATTAGAGCGGAACTAGTAGCAATCGCTCCAGACATGACATAAGATACCTCAACTATAGGTTTCTGTTCTCTTATAGCTCTCTCTACCAAACTATGTCCGCCAAAGATATAATCAAAGGCATTTTGATAGACAACCTCTATTTTATCATCAGACTTATCTTCCAAAGATGTAGGATAAAGATTTTTTGGTGAAACGTATGCCTTAGGTTTGTAGTTTTTAGAATCACTACTAAATTGCTCAAACTCCTCTAATATAATGGCAAAGACCCTATCTGGAGCTATCTCTGTGGTATCAATAATGAGGTCGTAATTGCGTAAATCCAAGCAATCTACGTTGTAGTATTGTTTATACCGCTTAACTTCACTCTGTTTCCGCTCTGCTATTCGCATTGCAGCCTCTTGCAGAGATGAGTAGTTTTCGTTCAGGCGAAGTGTATCTTTCGATATTCTTTGAGCCGAAACTACTATGTTTGCCTTCAGAAAAACCTTGAATGAACTTGGAATAAAAAACCATGCAAGCCTTGAATCAACTACTAGGTTCTCTGCGTTTTCTAGTGATTTAAACGTATCGTCAATCTCTTGGTCTATCTCTGGGTGGGTCTCGGCATAGACATTGAGCTCGTTTGTGGTCATAGAGTAGCGTTCGGCTATTTTTCGTTGAATCTGTCCTGTATAGACATACTCGTAACCCAACTTTTCGCAAAGCAGAGCCGAAACGGTGCTTTTGCCACTGCCCAAATCGCCAGTAAGTGAAATTATATTTGCCATTAAAATAGAAAAATCATTTATGTTTGCAAAATTATAAAAAAATTGTTGTAATTTTGCCACAAAATTAGCATTTATTATTTATAAATTAAAAAAACAAGTGTCATTTTTATGGGAATGATGAAAGAATTTAAAGAGTTTGCCGTTAAAGGCAACGTAATAGACCTCGCTGTGGGTGTTGTAATCGGTGGTGCTTTCGGCAAAATCGTTACATCTTTGGTAAACGACATCGTGATGCCTCCGATTGGCGTTATTATCGGTGGCTTAAACTTCAATGAGTTTAAGTGGGTGATAAAAGCCGCTGTAACAGATGCTGCTGGAGCAGAAACTGCTCCTGAGGTAGCTATCATGTATGGTAACTTCCTCCAAATTATCCTCGAATTCATTATTATTGCCTTCTGTATCTTTATGGTTGTCAAAGGCATAAACAAATTGAAAAAAGAGAAACCAGCAGAAGAGCCAGCACCAGCAGCTCCATCTAACGAGGAGGTTCTACTTGGCGAGATTCGCGATTTGTTGAAAAACAAATAAATTTTCAAAAAAACAGACAAGACTATGTTTCCCGATACTCTCTTTTCAAAAGGGTTTATTGGGAAACATTTTGTACGATTTTAATTAATTCAATATAAAATTTTAAAGAAGAAAGATGAAAAAATTAAATTTAATTCTCTTATTGGCAATTTTTGGCGGCTTTTCGCTAAATCTTTTTGCACAAGAAGATGAGGTTGTAACAAAAACAGCAGTTACAGACGTAGTAAAAGCTACTGCAAAAACTACAGATGATCTAAGGAAAGTCCAGCTAGACTCTACTAAAAACTGGAAAATAAATGGAGCAATAGGCACAAATTCCTCGGTAACCATGCTTACAAACTGGGCAGCAGGCGGTAGCAATTCTGCTTCACTTATAGGATATGGCAACATTCGTATCATCTACCAAAAAAACAAATTGGCTTGGGAGACTTTTTTTGATACTGAATTTGGCTATACCTACCTTGATAAATCTCAATACTCTTGGCGCAAATCGAACGACAAGCTGAATTTCAGCTCTAAACTTGGCTATAGCGTGGGTAAAAACTTCTTCATTACTGCTATGGGTGCATTTCGCACTCAGTATGCTGAAGGCTACGACTATCCAAATGACAGCACTAAAAATTACATCTCTAACTTCCTTTCGCCTTCTTACACAGACCTATCTGTGGGTATAGACTGGAAGCCAAACAGTATATTTTCAGTATACCTTTCGCCAGCTGCTGGACGTATTACTACTGCTACAGACTCAACTCTACGTGCAAAATACGGTGTTGACCCAGCAAAATCTTTCAAAGCTGAGTTTGGTGCTATGCTGAAAGGTGAGGTAAACTATCAATACAAAGATTTTAAGGTGCTATCTGCTCTAACGCTCTTCACTCCATACTCTAAAAAATTTGGTAACGTGGACATAGACTGGGATCTATCAATCTCTTATCAACTAATGAAAGTCCTCAGCGTATCACTTGGTACAACAATGAAATACTACGATGCTATCAAGTTCGATACAGGTGATGGCAAAGGCGTGACACAGCACGTCCAATTCAAAACCATGATCGGCTTAGGAATAGGTTACACCTTCTAATATACTACAAAAGAAATAGTAAAAACAGTCTCTATTCGAGAAAGAATCAGAGGCTGTTTCTTTATTATTTTAATATCTAAGCTTTTTTTCGTACCTTTGTAGTCTACTATTTTAATAAATTAATAAACAACAAAAGTATTTTTTATTTTATGAGAAATTTTTAAAATTTAATCATGCTATTAGCTGTAGTTTTGGGTCTTATAGCATGTAAAGACAACGACAAAAAAGTAAACGCAAACATTATTAGCATCGACTATTATGGCAATAAATTCTTGCCTGAAGACAAGAAAAGCGATGTAACCGAATTTAGAGTAAACATAGCATCAAGAGGCATATTTTTCGATGACAACGGGATGCTTCTGTCTGGCTCTGGCTACGACATATCTATCAATATTTTTGATGTGTTTGGTAAAAACACTGTGCCTACTGGGAACTTCCCTTTTAGTGTAGAATACACTCCTATGGTTACAGTCAAAGGAGGACACGACGCAGATGGAATGCTTGTTGGTAGCTTTTACAACGTTATTGAAAATGGAGAATACAAAAACGAAATGCCTCTGTTCATCACAGAAGGTGAGTTCAGCATCACTCCAGAAGGCGACAAATATCGTATAAAACTTATCACTACAATTGACGGTAAAGAGCAGACATTCATAGGATTTTATGATGGTAAACTTAAAAACGTTGCTTACCCGTATAAACCATTAGAGACTACTACGCAAGATTGGACTCTCAGCAGCGTAGCATACGGAGCTGGATTTGCAAGCATAGACGAGAACATCTACTATTGCAAATTGGTAAATGCAAGTAAAAATCAGGCTTTAGAACTAAATATAATGGTCGAGGAGGCTACTTTAGATAAGTTTGCTGAGGGTGTGTTTACTGTATCAGAAGAGAGACACCCTGGTATTGTAATGAATGGCGACTATATGGGAATGGGTGTTGGTTCGTTTATGGGCATATATAACCCTGAGAAGGACGTTTTAGACTATGACTATTACAACACTATTTGGTACCTCGCTTCTGGCACGGTTACTATTACCAAAGCTGATAATATTTACACCTTAGTTTTAGACGGCAAAAGCTACTTTGGTAGCACTTTGAAGGCTAAATTTACTGGCGAAATTCCTGTAGAAGATATTACTCCTCCAGAATTTTAATCATAGTTTTGAGAGATAAATTAGCTCCTCTGCTTTTGTAGGGGAGCTTTTTTGTCAAATATCTGGTTAAAATACGTGTTGACAATAAAACAAAAAGGGACAAACTTTTTTGTCTGCCCCTTTCACTTTATTCTAAAATATCAATTCAATTACTCTGCACGATAGATCGCTACTTCAGCTGGATTGAACGCCATGATATAAGCTTCGATCTTAGCGATTTCTGCCTCGCCGTAGCGTAGATATACCTCTGCCGACTGCTTGTAATGGCTTTCGAGAGTAGCATCTCTGAGCAGTAGGTGGCTAAACACACAGTGTGCAGCAGCCTCTACCAATCTACGAGCCATAAAGTCCATGTACTCCTGCTCCTTGTGTTCTGCAACAAAGTTTACCAAAGCCTCGTACTTATCTGCCATTCTCTGAACTCTTGCCTTCAGTCCTGCAAATTCAGGTGCATACTCCTGCTTTTCGTATTCACGAATTTGTGCAAGATACGTTCCTGTGGTGACGTGGCGAATTGCAGCGATTACCTGCAGCTGAGTAGTACCCTCGTAGATATTGGTAATACGTGCATCGCGGTAGTGACGCTCGCAAGCGTAGTCTTTCATATAACCCGAACCGCCGTGAATCTGAATAGAGTCGTATGTATTCTGGTTTGCAAACTCCGAAGCCATACCCTTGCCAAGTGGCGTGTAGGCATCAGCGAGGCGAGAATATTTCTTCATCTCCTGACGCTCCTCAGGTGTAAGCTGGCGTTCGCGAGCAATATCTTCGAGTGCCTTATATAAATCCACAAAACGAGATGTCTCGTAGAGCATAGCACGCGATGCATCTGCCTTTGCCTTCATCAATGAAAGCATCTCATATACGGGTGGAAACTCGATGATAGCCTTGCCAAACTGCTTTCTATCCAAAGCGTATGCGTGAGCCTCACGGTAAGCCGCCTCCGAGAGTCCTGTAGATTGAGCGATGATACCAAGTCTTGCTCCGTTCATCAGTGCCATAACGTACTTGATGAGTCCGAGTCGGCGGTCGCCAACGAGCTCTGCCTTAGCGTTTTTGAACACAAGTTCGCAGGTTGGCACACCCTTGATACCCATCTTATTCTCGATTCTACGAACATCTACTCCACCGTCGCGTTTGTCGTACACAAACATCGAGAGTCCGCGTCCGTCTCTTGTTCCCTCCTCTGAGCGAGCCAAAACGAGGTGTACATGCGAGTCGCCGTTTGTGATAAACCGCTTAACGCCGTTGAGTCTCCAGCAGTTCTCCTTCTCGTCGAAGCTTGCTTTGAGCATCACTGCCTGCAGGTCGCTACCAGCGTCAGGCTCGGTCAAGTCCATAGACATGGTCTCGCCTTTGGCTATTCTTGGCAGGTACTTTTCGTGTTGCTCCTTCGAACCAAACTCGTAGAGAGTCTGTGCACAATCTTGCAATCCCCAAAGGTTCTGAAACGAAGCATCGGCACGAGAAATCATATCTGCAATCATCACGTTTACAGTGATTGGGAAGTTCAAGCCGCCGTAGCAGCGAGGCAGAGTTACACCCATAAGGTCTGCCTTACGCATCGCCTCGAGGTTTTGCTGTGTGCCAGTGGCGTAGGTTACGCGGTTGTCTTTCAGGGTTGGTCCCTCGTGGTCAACCTCCTCGGCGTTTACTGCCACGATGTCGCCACAGATGTCGCCTGCCACCTCAAGCACCTTGTCGAAGCTATCCATAGCGTCCTCGAAGTCAATCGGTGCGAAGTCG